>CACWWM010000289.1 GCA_902764565.1 uncultured Eubacteriales bacterium | reverse complement strand
GGATCCCCCGGGCCGTGATCCACGTGAATCAGGTGGATTTCACCATGCTGGAAGATCAGGTGGGCTATATCGCGCTGTATGATTTCGCCGGGGAATGTCAAAAAGAATTCTCCGCCGCGCTGGAAGCCCTGAAAGCCCAGGGCGCGAAAGCTCTGGTGGTGGACCTGCGCGACAATCCCGGCGGCTGGGTGGACGCCGCGCAGGACGTGGGCAATCTGTTCCTGGAGGACGGCGTGCTGGTTTACAGCATGGACCGCTACGGCACCCGGGAAGAGCTGGCCATGACCGCGGGGATGGACGATATTCCCCTGGTAATGCTGGTGAACGGAAACTCCGCTTCCTCCTCCGAAATTCTGGCGGGCGGCCTGCAGGATCGGGGCCGCGCCACCCTGGTGGGCGTGCAGACCTACGGCAAAGGCATCCTGCAGGCGGTGATCCCCCTGAACCAGAACAAGGAAGGTTTCCAGATGACCTATGCCCAGTATTACCTGCCCTCCGGCAAGGAAGTGCACAAGGTGGGCATCACGCCGGATATCATCTGCGAAATGCCGGAAGAATTGGCAAACGAAAACTTCCCTCTGGGGGATATGAGCGATCCGCAGCTGAAAACCGCCTGGGAAACGGCCAAGGGCATGATTCAGGAATAAAACCGATTCAATCCGCGCCGCGTGGGAAGATTTTCTGCGCGGCCTTTCTTTTTGATTTATGCAGGGGCGTGTAGTATAATAAGGAGGAAAGGGGGAAAAAGCAATGAAAATGAAGCGCGGCATTTGTTATCTGCTTTCGCTTTTGTTTGCGTTCCTCCTTTCCCCCGTTTCCGGCGCGGCCGGCGTTTTCCCCCCGGAAAATCCGCCCAGGCTGCGCGCCCTGCTGATCGGCTGCGACCATTTTTTGACCCAGGAGGATACCTGGCCCGCCGCCGAGCACAATATCCAGCTGCTTGCCGATACGCTGATGAACGACCGGCGCAATTATGCCCTGATCCGTTCCTATGCAAGCGCCATCGCCTCCGTGGAGGCGTTCGAGGAAGCCGTGCTGAACACCTTCGGCAGCGCGGGCGACCGGGACGTTTCTCTGCTTTATATCAGCACCCACGGCGTATACGGCGGGGAGACGGACGGCGCGGAAACCTCCGGCCTGTTTCTGAGCGACGGCCGGGAAGAAGCGCTGCTGACGGGCCCCGCCCTGGAGCGCGTGCTTTCCCGCATTCCGGGCGTGAAAATGGTGATTTTGGACGCCTGCAATTCCGGCGCGGTCATCGGCAAGGGCCTGCCCGCCCCGGAAAACGGCGTCTGCCTTTCCGGCCCGGCCTACAAGGTGCTGTGCAGCGCGGGCGGCAGCGAAGCCAGCTGGTACTTTCACGGCGGCGGCAGCGAGGATGCCGCCGGGGCCAGCTATTTCGCCTCCGTGCTGTCCAGCGGTTTGGGCGCGCAGGGTGATTTTGGGGCGGATCAGAACAACGACGGGGAAATTACCCTGCGGGAAGCATACGCCTATCTGCTGGATAACTACGCCGCCTCCACCACCCAGGCTTATCCCCAGAACGACGGGGATTTCGTGCTGTTCTCCTACGATCCCAACGCGCCGCGCCGCGTTTCCAAAGCCGTGACCGATCTTTCCTTTGACGAAACCCTGCTCACCGCCGGGGAAACGGAGGTTTCCTTCGCCTTTACCGTGCAGCGGCAGGCGGAGCTGTATTACCAGATCGTTTATCACCGGGACGGAGCCTGGCAGTTCGATCAGGCCCAGCACTATCTGGACGGGGAGCAGGCGGACGGCACCGTGCTGCCCGGCCGGAAAACCCGTGTGCTCACGCTGGAAACGGCAGCCGACGCCTCCGGTTACGCCATTGTGCAGCTGATTACCCTGGAGGACGGCGTGCCCGTTTTCCAGGGCGCCCGCCTGCTGTGCGTGCAGCCCGCCGCCGGGGACGTTTCCCTGAGCGTTTCCGCGCCCTCCCGCTTCACGGCGGACGCCTTGCGCGAGCTGCCCATTCTCGTTCGGCATGACGTGCCCTGCGGCCTGACCGTCAACATCCTGAACGCCGACGGGCGCACCGTGCGCCGCCTGGCCTATGAAGCCCCCTCCCGGCCCCAGCAGCTTTCCCCCGCCGGTTCCACCTTTTACTGGGACGGTTTGCTGACGGACGGCACCCCCGCCCCCGCGGGCGAATACACCGTGCAGGTGAAGGTTTCTTTGGGCGGAAGACTGTTTACCGCCGAAAGCGAAAAAATAACGCTGCTGGCTTCAACAGAGGACAGCGGCATTTCCACAGCAAAGTAAATTGAGCGCAACAAAAAAGAGTGGAGAGCGGAGAGTGGAGAGTGGAGATTGATCTTGATGATGATATTCGTTTTCGCCATGCGCGAATCGCTCTCATTTCTCCAATCTCAACTTTTCAATCTCAACTCTCAGCTCTCAACTCTTAACTCTCAGCTCTCAGCTCTATCACGTAAACCATCCCATAGCGATTTTCACCATCAAAATGCGGGCCACGCTGTCTTCCACCCGCGCCATGGTGATTTCCCCGGTGCTGATCGCCTGCTTCACCGCCCGGAAAGCGGCGTCCGCATCGGGGGGCAGCAGCAGGATATCCGCGCCCGCTTTCAGCGCCGCCACGGATTCCTGCCCTTTTTTATAATTGCCGGTAACGGCGGGCATGCGCAGGGAATCGGTAACCACCGCCCCCTGAAAGCCCAATTCCCCGCGCAGCATGGTTTTGATCACCTGGGGCGAGGTGGAAGCGGGGATTTTATCGCCGACGGCCCGGACAAAGGCGTGGGAAACCAGAATCATATCCGCCCCGGCGCTGATCGCGTCCCGGAAGGGAATGAATTCATGGGCCCGCATTTCCTCCGGCTGACGGCGCACCGACAGGCTGGTGAGCGTGCTGCCCGTTTTTTCCCCGTGTCCCGGAAAATGGCCGAAGCAGGGGGCCACGCCGCCGCTTTTCAGGCCCTCCGCCATGGCCAGCGCCATGCGGGATACCAGCTGCGGATCGCTGCCGTAAGATTGCACCCCCGGGGCGTCCAGATCGGTGAAGGTATCGGCGGAGGGGGCGAAGGTCATGTTGACGCCCAGGGGCGTCAGGTACGCGGCGATCTGCTCCCCCGCGGCTTTGGCAAGGGCTTCGTCCCTTCCTCGTCCACGCCGATGAACAGGGGAATCAGCCCCGCGCCTTTTTTCAGTTCTCCCGTCAGGTTCCGAAGCTGTTCTTCCGATACGATGTTCTGCCCGAATATCATCACGCCGCCCTCGGGCTTGTTTGCAAGGGCGGAAGCGCCGCTGATTTCCACCGTGCGTTCTTCCCCCGTCAAATCCTCCGGGGCAACAAAAAATAACTGCCAAATCTTTTCATCGCCGCTCATCAGCCGCATCACGGCCCGGGCCTGCCGCTCCAGATCAGGCGCTATTTCGTCTTCGTCGTCCGATACCACGAAGCTGCCCGCTTCCGCAAAGGCGATCCGGAGGCCGCAGATCATGACGCAAGCCAATACAAAAGCGATCCATCTCTTCATCCGCGCTTCCCTCCTTTCCCGTTCGTTTGATTGTATCACATCTTCGATCCTTTCCGCAAGCAAACCGTTCTCCCGGAAGTGTGCTTTCAAAAAATTTACAATTGTGATAAAAAATCTCCTCCCCTTTCTCTTGCATCGCGGGACATAATGTGGTACAATTGATTGGTCAAAGAAAGACAATTTCTTTGGAGGGATCATTATGCGATTAAGCGATACCATTGAAAGCTTCATCAAAACCATGCTCCAGGAGGATCAGCCCGAAGTGGAGCTGAAACGGAACGAGCTGGCGGAGTATTTCCACTGCGCGCCGTCCCAGATCAACTATGTGCTGGCCACGCGGTTCACTTTGGATCACGGCTACGTCACTTCCTCCCAGCGGGGCGGCGGCGGGTATATCCGCATCGTGCGCGTGCGGCAGACCAGCGGCGACCATCTGGATTATCTGCTCAGGGAACGGGTGGGCGACAGCCTGGACGCCCAGACCGCCCAGGTGCTGTGCGCCCAGTTAGCGGAAAGGAAAGTGGTTTCCAAGGAAGCGGCCCAGCTCATGGCCGCCGCCCTGTCGCCCCAGGCCCTGTCCGGCCCCGTGCCGGAGGCGGTGAAGGACGTGCAGCGGGCCAAAATTTTCAAGTGTATGCTGCTCACCGTGCTGCAGCAGCGGAAGCAGGCAGAAAAAGGCTGATTTTGCCGCATGTACCGTCTGCCAACCGAGCGCATACTAAAGAGCGCTTTCTTTCAGAGCTGAGAGCGGAGATTGATTTTGTTTTCTCTCTGTAAATCACGAAATTGGAATCATCTATATCTCAGCTCTCAACTCTAAACTCTCTTTGACATCAGGCGTCTATCCAGGATCACTGCTGAAAGGATCCGATTGAAGGAGGAATTATGCTCTGCGAGGAATGTGAAAAAAACCAGGCTGAGGTGATGATGACCACCGTAATCAACGGCGAATCCACCACCCGGCATCTTTGCCGCCAATGCCTGAAAAAATACCAGGCCGGGAACCTGCAGGCGGTGCTGGCCGCCGTGCTTTCTTCCATGACGGCCAAAAACCAAACCCAGATCCCGGACGTGGTGTGCCCCCAGTGCGGGCAGACCTACGCCGAATTTCAGAAAACGGGCATGCTGGGGTGCTCTTCGTGCTATCAGGCGTTCCGCAAGGAACTGACGCCCCTGATCACCCGGGTGCAGGGCCGCACCCAGCACGCGGGACGGCGGCCCCCGGTAAGCGAGGAAGAACAGGCCCGCCAGAACCTGATGGAAGACCTGCGCGCCCGGATGGAAGCGGCGGTTGCCGAGGAAAACTTTGAAGAGGCTGCCCGCCTGCGGGACGAGCTGCGGGCCCTGACCCCCGCCAGGGAGGAACAGCAATGAGCGATATCGTGGTTTCTTCCCGGGTGCGGCTGGCCCGGAATTACGAGGATCTGCCTTTCTTCTGCCGCATGTCCGCCCAGCAGAGCGAACAATGCGTGCAGCGCACCCTGGACGCCCTGCGCGCTCTCCCCCAGCCCTATACCTTCTTTTCCCTGCGCGGCATGGAAGAAAACGAAAAAAAGGCGCTGGTGGAAGCCCACATGATCAGCCCCGACCTGGTGGAGCATTTCGAAACCGGGGCGGTGCTGATCCGGGGCGACGAAAAAGTGTCCATCATGATGAACGAGGAAGACCATCTGCGCATCCAGGGCATCAGCGCCGGGGATAATCTGGCCGAATCGGCGGAAAACGCCTTTGCCATCGACGACGCCCTGCAAAGCCAGCTTTCCTTCGCTTTCGATCCCCAATGGGGGTATCTGACCGCCTGCCCCACCAACACGGGCACGGGGCTTCGGGCCTCCGTGATGCTGCATCTGCCCATGCTGACGGTCTTAAAGCAAATGGGCAAGGTGAACCAACTGGCCGCCAAGCTGGGCCTGACCATCCGGGGCATTTACGGCGAGGGCAGCGAAGCCCAGGGCCATCTGTACCAACTGAGCAACCAGGTCACTTTGGGCCGCACGGAAAAAGAAATCATGGACGCCGTATCCGTCACCGCCCGGCAGATCGCGGAAATGGAGCGGGTGTTCCGGCAAAAGGCCATGGACAAGGACCTGAACGCCTTTGAGGATTCCATTTTCCGCTCCTGGGGGTTGCTCTGCAACGCCCGTCGGATGCCCATTAAGGAATTCATGGCCCACTGGAGCAATCTGCGCATGGGCGCGGCGCTGAACAAGCTGCCCGTTTCCCTGGAGCTGTGCGATTCCCTGCTTACCAAGGCCCAGCCCGCCCACGTGCGACAGTCCGCCGGCGCTGTGATCAGCGACCGGGAGGCGGACGCCCGGCGCAGCCAGATCATCCGGGAAGCAATCAATGGAGGAAAACAATAAATGCCGATTTTTGGACGATTCAACGAAAAAGCCCAGCGGGCCATCAACGCCGCCCAGAAAACCGCCGTGGAGCTGGGCCATTCCCAGGTGGGCAGCGAGCATTTCTTGGTGGGGCTGCTCAAAGAAGCCCGGGACGACGCCCCCGCCCTGCCGGATAACGTGATCCCCGAAACGGTGATCGAAAACATCAAGCAGATCACCGGCACGGGCGACATGCCCCCCACCCGTCTGGAGCTGACCCCAAGGGTAAAAAAGATGCTGGAAACCAGCGTGCGGGAATCCCAGCATTTGGGCCACCCCTACGTGACGGCGGGCCATTTGTGGCTGGCCCTGCTCAGCGACGAAGAAAGCGTGGCCATGCGGGTGCTCACCGGCATGGGCTGCGATATCGACAGGCTGAGAAAAAGCGTGCTGGACGCCCTGGGCCGCACCGCCGAAACGGTGGGCAGCACAAGCGGCGCGGGCGGCGACGCCAACCTGAAAAAATATGGGCGGGACCTGACCGAAGCCGCCGAAAAGGGCGAGCTGGACCCCGTGATCGGGCGGCAGAACGAAATCGAGCGCATCGTGCAGATTCTGTCCCGCCGCACGAAAAACAATCCCGTGCTCATCGGCGAGCCGGGCGTGGGCAAATCCGCCGTGGCGGAGGGCCTGGCCCAGCGCATCAACCAGGGCAGCGTGCCGGAAACGCTGACGGACAAAAAAATCGTGTCCCTGGATATGGGGGCCATGGTGGCGGGCAGCAAGTACCGGGGCGAATTTGAGGAACGGGCGGGCCGGGCGGAGGGCAGCATGGACGCCGCCAATATCTTAAAGCCCGCCCTGGCCCGGGGCGAAATCCAGTGCATCGGGGCCACCACCTTAGACGAATACCGCAAGAACATCGAAAAGGACGCGGCCCTGGCCCGGCGCTTCCAGCCGGTGACGGTAAACGAGCCCAGCGAGGAAGAAACCATCGCCATCATGAAGGGCCTGCGGGATCGCTACGAAGCCCATCATAAGGTGCGCATCACCGACGAAGCCCTGGAAGCCGCCGTGAAGCTCTCCAACCGCTACATTGCCGACCGCTTCCAGCCCGACAAGGCCATCGACCTGATGGACGAGGCCGCCAGCCGGGTGCGCATCCAGTCCTTTACCGCCCCGCCGGACGTGAAGGCCCAGGAAAAGAAGCTGGAAAGCGTACAGCGGGAAAAGCGGGAGGCCATCGACAAGCAGGATTACGAAAAAGCCGCCGCCCTGCGCGATCAGGAGCACGCCCTCCGGGCTGAAATCGAGGAAAAGCGGGCGGAATGGGAAAAGCAGAAATCCGCCGCCAAGGACACCGTGGGCGAGGAAGAAATCGCCCAGGTGGTGGCCGGGTGGACGGGCATTCCCGTAAAGAAAATGACGGAGGAGGAATCCGCCCGCCTGCTGCATCTGGAAGACCTGCTGCACAGCCGCGTGGTGGGCCAGGAGGAGGCGGTTTCCGCCGTCAGCCGGGCCATCCGCAGGGCAAGGGCGGGTCTGAAGGACCCCAAGCGCCCCATCGGCAGCTTCATTTTCCTGGGCCCCACGGGCGTGGGCAAAACGGAGCTGTGCCGGGCCCTGGGCGAAGCCATGTTCGGGGACGAAAACGCCCTGATCCGCCTGGACATGAGCGAATACATGGAAAAGCACACGGTCAGCCGCATGGTGGGCTCTCCCCCCGGCTACGTGGGTTACGATGAGGGCGGCCAGCTCACCGAAGCGGTGCGCCGCAAGCCCTATTCCGTGGTGCTGTTCGACGAAATCGAAAAGGCGCACCCCGACGTGTTCAACATGCTTTTGCAGATTTTAGAGGACGGCCGCCTCACCGACAACATGGGCCGGGTGGTCAGCTTCAAAAACTGCGTCATCGTCATGACCAGCAACGCCGGAGCGCAGTCCGCCCAGCGCGGCGGCATGGGCTTCGGCGCGGGCATGGCCGACGCCATGGACTACGAGCGCATGCGGGAAAAGGTGCTCAACGACATCAAAAACGTTTTCCGTCCCGAATTCCTGAACCGGGTGGACGAAATCATCGTGTTCCACAAGCTGGAACAGAAGGACATCGAGCAGATCGCCTCCCTCATGCTCTCCCAGGTGGCCAAGCGCCTGAAGGAACGGGACATCGACCTGACTTACAGCCAGGATGTGGTGGCCCATCTGGCCCAGGCGGGCTTCGATCCCCAGTTCGGGGCGCGTCCCCTGCGCCGGGTGATCCAGCGCACCATCGAGGACGCATTGAGCGAAAAGCTCATCGCCGGGGAAATCCATTTGGGCGGAACCGTGCGCATGGCCATGGACGGGGACAAGATCACTTTCGAGCAGCAATAGTTCAACAGGGGGAAACCGTTCTTTGTGGGACAAAGAACGGTTTCCCCCTGACCCCTTTCCAAGAAAGCCTCAAAGGAAAAAACTGATTGTGTCCTCATTTTCGCACCCCTCCCGGAGCGGGATTTGGGCACAGCAGAACCGGGAAGCGGACACGTTTTCCCGGTTTTTTGTTGCATAGGATGCGGCCCTATGCTATACTATCCTTGAAATGGGGTGGGCATATGCCAACGTTGGACATGATCCGGGATGCCGTGCGCCGGGCGGCAGCGGAATATCCCGTAAAGCGCGTGGAATTGTTCGGCTCTTACGCCAACGGCACGGCGGATGAAGAAAGCGACGTGGATTTCCTGGTGGAATTTGCGGAAAACCCCACCTCGCTGCTGCACATCTGCGGCTTCCGCGAAACGCTCTCCGAGCTTCTGCATGTAGATGTGGATATTGTAAAACTGCCGCGCAGGCAAAACGATGGCCTGCAAATTGACAGGACGGTGCGCATGTATGGAGCATAAAGAACGCAATGAAAGCATCCGCTTGAAAATGCTGGATGAAATCG
>CACWWM010000288.1 GCA_902764565.1 uncultured Eubacteriales bacterium | reverse complement strand
GGCGCGTCCCTCCGGGACGCCGTTTCCGCCCTGGTGGACGCGGGGGAAAAGAAAAACGCGGTCTACGCCGCGTCGCTGAAAGTGAAGGAATATGTAGACATTTAGTGGAAGCTTTAAGTCAGCAAAAGAGTTGAGAGTTGGGAGTAGAGAGTTGAGATTTATACTGTCGATCAAAGCAGGATTCTTTTGTGATAAACACAATATCATCTCAACTCTCAGCTCTTCACTCTCCACTCTGATTTAAAGTGCCCTTTTACTCCGTTTCGATCCACACCCGCATTTCACCCTTGCCCCGGTTATTCCAGGCAAAGTAGGGGATGAGGGTGATTTTTGTTTCTTCCGTTTCCGACGGCTGCCAGGGGGCGTAGAGGGGGGCGTTTTCCGGCGCGGCAACGCGCTTGCCGGGCACGGTGAGGGCGGGCAAGGTCAGGCCGCCGATCTGCTTTTCCGTGAACCGGGCTTCTCCTGTTCTCTCCGGGCAGGCCCGCAGCAGGTGCAGATTCTTTCCGTTGTCCGCTTCCTCGGCGCAATATACCCAGGGGCCCCAGGTATAGCACACCTGATGCATGGTTTCCCGCACCAGGGGAGAGGCGGCGACGGCCTGCACGGAAATATCAAATGCAATGTCCACAGTATCCCCGGCCTGCCAACGGCCCGATGCCAGCCAATAACCGTCCACGAATTGCGTATGCTGTGCGCCGGATGCGGCAGCGCGCAGATTGTCTGCCCACGCGGGGGCGCGGAAAGCGAGCGTTCCCTCCGTTTCGCCGGACAATACCGTCAGCCGGGCCGTCCCTTTTTGGAGGTCGGCGTCCAGCTTCAGGGTGATTTCCTGCCCGTTCATTTTGGCCGTGATCTCGCTGCCGATGTACAGATGGATGTACAGGGTGTTGTCCGATTGGGTGGCGATATACTGGCCCAGGCTGGACAGGATGCGGGCGATGTTGGGCGGGCAGCAGGCGCAGCCGAACCACTTCTGCCGAACGGGCTTCACATGGGAAAGGCGCTCGTCCGTTTCGCAGGCGGCGGGGTCCACTTCCAGGGGGTTCACGTAGAAAAAGCTCTTTCCGTCCAGGGCCATGCCGGACAGGACGGTATTGTATAAAGCGCGCTCCATCACGTCGGCGTATTCCGCTTTCGGCCGCAATTGCAGCATCCGCCGGGCGAAGAACGCCAGACCGATGGCGGCGCAGGTTTCGGAATAGGCGGTATCGGAAGGCAGATCATAGGGCCGGGAGAAGGCTTCGCCCACGTGGGTGCCTCCCACGCCGCCGGTGACGTACATTTTTTCGCTCACCGCGCTGCGCCAGAGCCGTTCGCAGGCCGCAAGCATGGCTTCGTCGTTTGCCAATCTCGCTTCGTCCGCCATACCGCTGGCCAGGTACATTTGCCGCACCGCGTGGCCCACGGCCTCGTCCATCTCCCGCACGGGCTTGTGGGCCTGATAATATGTGTAACGGGCTGCCGTCACGGGCAGTTCTTTTTTGCCTTCTTTTTTCAGCCGCCGGTTTTCTTCCAGGGCGAAGGTGCTGGGCTCCGTGCCCCGCACGTCCAGGAAGCGCTGGGCCAGTTCCTTCCATTCGGCTTCCCCGGTTTCCTCATACAGCCGGTACAGCGCCATTTCGGCGATTTCGTGGCCGGGGCAGCCCCGTTCTTTGCCGGGGCCGAATTTATCAGCGATGCACCGGCCAAACCGCCGGGCCACGTTCAGCAGATCGTCCTTCCCCGTGGCCTGCTTCCAGGCCACCGCCGCTTCCGTCAGGTGGCCGAAGCAGTACAGCTCATGGTGATCCTTCAGGTTGGTAAAGGCTTTTTCCCGCCCCGTCAGGGTATAATAGGTGTTCAGGTAGCCGTCCTCCTCCTGGGCGGCGCAGATCAAATCGATGGCCTCCTGGGCCTGCTTTTGCAGCTCTTTATCCGGTTTCACCGCAAGCTGGTAGGCCGCCGCCTCCAGCCACTTGTAGCCGTCGCTGTCCTGGAATACGAAGCCGTAAAAGCTGTCGTCCCGGGGGGCCGTTCCTTCCTCGGGATAAACGGTAAAGCCGCAGTTCCGCTGCGCGGGCGTATATCCGCCGCCCGCCTTCTTCGCCGCGACGGCCCGGGCGGCGGCGCGCATGTTGTGCGCCCACCAGCTGGGGGCCGCGTCGGGAATCCGGTCGTTCAGCGCGTCCCACTGGTAGGGGATCACGGCGGTGCGGATCAAATCCATTTCCCGGCTCCAAAAAGCGTCCGTCACCCGGACGGAACGCAGGGACAGGGGGGCGGAAATCTTATCAGACATGGCGGTTTCCTCCTGTAAAAGATGGCTTTATTATATCGGAGCCGAACATGCTTTTCAAGTGAAAATGCTGCGCTTTCTTTGCAGCTTTCTCGTTCCTCCAGAAATCCCTGAATTCCGCGCAAATTCCCCGCATAGGCTGGAGGAAGGCGGAGGGGATGGGAATGAGAAAGCAGTCCTTGAAACGGCAGGCGCTGATCACGGGGGCCAGCACGGCGCTGGTACGGGCCATGGGCTTCGCGCTTAGGCTGTATGTGTCCCGGCTGTTGGGGGCGGAGGCCCTGGGCGTGATGGAGTTAGCGTCCGGGGTGCATATGATGGCGCTTACCCCGGCTGCGGCGGGGCTGCCCCAGGCGGTGAGCCGGCTGACGGCAAAGGCCAAAGACCGTGAAGGGCGGGAACGGGTGCTGTACGCCGGGCGGCGGCTGGCGCTGGCCCTGGGGCTTATGCTGACGCCGGTTTATTTGATTTTGTCCCCTTTCCTGGCAAAATGGATGGGGGACGAACGGGCGCTGCCCGCGCTGCTGCTGTTCGCGCCGTGCATGCTCACGGTGGGCTTGTCCAGCGTGTACGACGGGTACTTTTTCGGCCAGGGCCGGGCGCTGCCCCCGGCGATCAGCGAAGGGGCGGAGCAGGTGCTGCGCTTGGGGACGGTGGCGGCGCTGGCGGGGCTGGTGCCCCTGGTGACGCCCGCGTACCGGGCGGCGCTGCCCGCGTTCGCGTCCTCCTTGGGGGAGGCGGCGGGGCTGCTGGTGATTCTGCCGATGGCGGGGCGGGTGGCGTCCTTCCGGCGCGATCCGAAGGAAAAGGAAATCCGGAAAGCGCTTCTGCGCCTTTCCCTGCCCCTGCTGCTGAACAGGCTGGTGCATACGGGGCTGCGTTCCGTGTGCAATGCGGCGATTCCCCTGCGCCTGATGGCCGGAGGACTGGACAAGGCCGAGGCCATGAGCCGCTTGGGCATGCTGGGCGGCATGGTGATGCCCCTCATGTTCCTGCCCTGCATGGCGTCCGGGGCGCTGTCCGCCGTGGGCGGCCCTGCCGTGGCCCGGTGCGGCACAAAAAAGGCGGAAAGCAGGCTGATCCGAAGATTGCTGCTTTCCGCGCTGGCGGTGGGCGCGGCCTGCGCCGGGGGCCTGTACGCCCTGGCGCCCTTCATTGCCCGCTGGGTGTACCGTCTGCCGGAGCTGACGCCGCTTTTGCAAAACGCCGCTTTTGCAAAACGCCTGTCCTTTGGCGGCGATCCTGCCCGTTCAGCAAATGGCCGGTGGCCTCATGACGGGCTTAGGCTTGCAGCGGCGATCCCTGCGTTCTTCCCTGCTGGGCAGCGCCGCCCTGCTGCTGTGCGCCTGGCAATGGACGCGGCGCTTCGGCATCATGGGCACCGCCTGGGCGTATATGGCGGGGCATGGGCTGACCCTGTTCTGCGAATTGGTTTTTCTGGCGGGGCGGGAAAAACGGAAAGAGGAGACTTGATTTTAATGGAAGCACTGACAATAACGTTCCTACCGCAGATGCGGCCCGGAGATCGCCAACAGTTGACAGTGCTTCCGAAAATAATATAGCACAGAGAGAAGGAAACGTCAATAAACGATTTTCCTTCCGTCACGGCTTACGCATGAATGAGGAATTAGGATTTGTTGGGAAAGCCCTGCGGGGCTTTGCCCCGCACCCCACCAGGGAGGTGACCTCCCTGGACTCTCAATAGCGGATTCTTCTTGGCTTTGTGAGCAAGCATTTTCCCGCTGCCGCTTTGAAAAAATCCAAACAGGCTGCCGTTTGCTTCTGGCCCGGCGGCTGATAGCCGCCAACCCGGATGCGATGCATCCGGGGAAAGCCGGGGAATAATCCTTTAGGGGAAAGCTCGCTTTCCCCTAAGGATTTTCCTGGCTTTCTATGGGCCAGAAGCCTCTAACTTTCACAAGCCCCAGTGCGGCAGGTGGTGCTTGTTCGGAATACCCATACAAGTTCTTTCGCCAAGTGAGGGTCCAGGGGCGTCACGCCCCTGGCGCAGGTCTGGGCGCGCGGAGCGCCCAGCGT
>CACWWM010000287.1 GCA_902764565.1 uncultured Eubacteriales bacterium | reverse complement strand
AGAGATTTTCACGGGTTCATCCCTCCTTCTCAGCCTATTGTACAGCAAATCTATGGACATTTCAAGTATAAAAATTCATATAAGGAAACAAACATTGTAGACCAGAAAGCAGAACATGCCTCTACAGAAAGACAAATATAAGCCCCTTTCCCTTTCAACCTTCCAGCGCACCTGTCGAGATGCCTTCAAAAAACTGGGTATCCAAGGTTATGATAACCATGACTGGCGTGCCACATATGGCACACAGCTTAAAGAAGCCGGTATGACTTCCGTACAAGTAGCCGATATGCTGGGCCACGCTGATACAAGAATGGTTGAAACTGTTTATGCTCGTTGCAGACGCGAGGGTGTCTTGAAGCATAAAGATGCACTGGAAAAGCTCAATCAGCAATATATCCGTGGTACCTGCATGGTACAAAAAGATGCCGTCTAAGCCTTATGGCATAAAGGTTTCAGAAAACACCCATGGTAGAGTCGTGGTACTTTAACCCTTGAATATCAATATACAGAGCGTCACGTTGACAAAACAAAAACCCCGGAAGCCTTGATTTTCTTGGCTTCCGGGGCAAGTGGGATTAGTAGGGCTCGAACCTATGTCCACAATTCGGCATTGTCGCCCGGCAGCCAGCGGCAAGCGCAGGCTGCCGCGCTCTGTGCCTCATTGGGCCTTCTCCCGCCTGCATCCGCCACTGGCGGCGGCGGGATACGGCCCCTCCGCGATGTTCCATCGTGTTCGATCATAGTCTCGTGCCGCTCCTGACCCAGCCCACGAAAAAACCACCCGCAAGGGGTGGCTTTTTCGTGGTGGGATTAGTAGGGCTCGAACCTATGACCTCCACGATGTCAACGTGGCGCTCTAACCAACTGAGCTATAATCCCACGAACAGAAAGATTATACCACAAGAGGGCGCGTTTTGCAAGGCCCAAAATGAAAAAATCCCCGCCGGATGAATCCGGCGGGAACTCGTTAAGCTCTATCAGAACTTCAGGCTGTTGACCTTGATGGCGGGGCCCATGGTGCTGCTCATGTACAGCGACTTGATGTAGGTGCCCTTGGCGGTGGCGGGCTTCGCCTTGATCACCGCTTCCATCAGGGTGGTCATGTTTTCGACCAGCTTGTCGTTATCGAAGGAGATCTTGCCGATGGGGCAGTGAGCGATAGCGGTCTTGTCGATGCGGTACTCCACTTTACCGGCTTTGATTTCCTGGATGGCTTTGGTCACATCCATGGTCACGGTGCCGGACTTGGGGTTAGGCATCAAGCCCTTGGGGCCCAGCAGACGGGCGATGCGGCCGATGGTACCCATCATGTCGGGGGTCGCAACGCAGACGTCGAAACCGAACCAGTTTTCGCTCTGGATCTTGGCCACCAGATCGGCGTCGCCGACGAAGTCAGCACCGGCGGCTTCCGCTTCCTTGGCCTTGTCGCCCTTGGCGAACACCAGCACGCGCACCTTTTTGCCGGTGCCGTGGGGCAGCACCACGGTACCGCGAACCTGCTGGTCAGCGTGCCGGGGGTCAACGCCTAAACGGATGGACAGCTCGATGGTTTCATCGAACTTGGCCTTAGCGGTCTGCTTCACCAGCTCGATGGCTTCGGCGGGATCATAGAGCTTGGTAGAGTCGATCAGCTTTTTGCTGTCGATATATTTCTTGCCGTGTTTCATCTTTATCATTCCTCCCTGTGGTGTTAGCGGCGCTATGTCCTCCCACAAATTTCCCTGAGGGGGTTGTTAACTTAATTCCTGTGGTTCCCTGTTACTCGTCGGCGACGGTAACGCCCATGCTGCGGGCGGTGCCCTTCACCATGCTCATGGCCGCTTCGATGGAGGCGGCGTTCAGGTCGGGCATTTTGGTGGTGGCGATTTCGCGCACCTGAGCCTGGGTCAGCTGGCCAACCTTATCGCGGTTGGGCCGGCCGGAGGCGGTATCGATGCCCAGCGCCTTCTTGATCAGCACGGGGGCCGGAGGCGTCTTGGTGATGAAGGTAAAGGAACGGTCGGAATACACCGTAATGACAACAGGAATGATCAGGCCGTCCTGCTTGGCGGTACGGGCGTTGAATTCCTTGCAGAAGCCGGGAATGTTCACGCCGTGCTGACCGAGGGCGGGGCCGATGGGCGGCGCGGGAGTCGCCTTAGCGGCGGGAACCTGCAGTTTGATGAACGCGGTAATTTTCTTTGCCATGTTAAATGGCACCTCCTTCATGCTTGTGGTAATGGCGGCGGCGCTTCAGGGGCGCTGCCTCCCACTTGGAAACGGGGGCGGAGCAAGGGCCCTTGCGGGCGCATGCTCATTTGTCGAGCTTCTCGACTTGATCGAGGTCTACCTCGATCTGCATTTCGCGGCCCAGGAACATTTTGACCTTTACGCGCAGTTTCTGGCGCATGGCGTCGATTTCCTCCACCACGCCGGTGAAATTCTCCAGCGGGCCGGACAGAATGCGCACTTCCTCGCCCACGGCAATCCGGAATTCCAGCTTGTTGGGGGAGCAGTTCAGCATCCGGTCCAGTTCCTCGGCGGTCAGCGGAATGGGCTTGCTTTCGGGGCCTACAAAGCCCGTCACGCCGCGGGTGTTGCGCACCACATACCAGCTTTCGTTGGTAATGATCATGCGCACCAGCACATAACCGGGGAAGGTTTTATGCTGGGAGGTCACCCGCTTGCCATTCCGAATTTCCACAACCTCTTCGGTGGGCACGACCACCTCTTGGATGAGGTTCTGCATGCCGTTGTTTTCCACCGCTTTTTCCAGGTTGTCCTTGACCTTGTTTTCGTAACCGGAATAAGTATGCACCACATACCATTCCAGGGTACCCGGTCTGTCTTCGGACATGTCGGTACCTCCTATCTAAGGATCGACTGCGCCGCTGCGGGCGGCGCGCCCTCTGATCAAAGAGCGAGCTTGACCAGAGCGGAGGAGCCCAGATCCAGCAGGCCAATCACAACGCCCATGAACACCAGGAACGCCAGCACGATGAGCGAATACTTGATCAAATCCTGGCGGCTGGGCCACGTTACCTTGCGCAGTTCGTGCCACATGTTTTTGAAGGGCCGCGCGATGTTCTGGGGCAGATTCTTGAAAAAGTTCACAAACTTGTTGCCGGAACCTTCCTTTTCCTGCTCCTTGCCCTTCACAACATTCTTTTCATCTGCCATGATTGTCACATCCTTGCGTTTATCGGGTTTCGCGATGAGTGGTGTGCTTCTTGCAGAAGCGGCAATACTTCATCAGCTCGATGCGGTCGGGCGTGTTTTTCTTGTTCTTCTTCTTGTTGTAGTTGCGCTGCTTGCATTCGGTGCAGGCCAGCACGATATTTTGCCGCGCTTCCTTAGCTGCCATGTGGAAACACCTCTTTCTTGGGGTTTAAGTCACGATGGCGGCGTCCCGGCGGCGCGTTTTGCGGCGCGCCGTCAGGACAAACCGGCATCAGGATTATTCTACCATGCGAACCAAACGCAGACCGGCTTCGATGGCGATGGGGGTGATCAGTTCCACTTCCATTTCCACGTTGTCGCCGGGCATAACCATTTCAACGCCGTCGGGCAGTTTGATGGAGCCGGTCACGTCCGTGGTGCGGAAGAAGAACTGGGGACGATAGCCGTTGAAGAAGGGGGTATGACGGCCGCCCTCTTCCTTCTTCAGCACGTACACCTGGCCGAAGAAGTGGGTGTGGGGCTTGATGGAGCCGGGCTTCGCCAGCACCTGGCCGCGTTCGATTTCGTTGCGCTGCACGCCGCGCAGCAGAGCGCCGATGTTGTCGCCCGCCTGAGCGTCGTCCAGCAGCTTGTGGAACATTTCAACGCCGGTAACTACGGTGGACCGGGGCTTATCCATCAGACCCACGATCTCGACGGTGTCGCTCACCTTCACCATGCCGCGTTCGATACGGCCGGTGGCCACGGTGCCGCGGCCGGTGATGGAGAACACGTCTTCAACGGGCATCAGGAAGGGCTTGTCCTTGTCGCGTTCGGGCGTGGGAATGTACTTGTCCACTTCGTCCATCAGTTCGTAGATGCACTTGCACTCGGGCGCGTTCTTGGGATCGCTGCCGTCGTTCTGCATGTATTCCAGCGCCTTCAGGGCGGAACCCTTCACGATCGGAATTTCGTCGCCGGGGAAATCGTAGCTGCTCAGCAGATCGCGGATTTCCATTTCAACCAGTTCCAGCAGTTCTTCGTCGTCCATCAGGTCGACCTTGTTCATGAACACCACGATGTAGGGCACGCCTACCTGACGGGCCAGCAGGATGTGCTCGCGGGTCTGGGGCATGGGGCCGTCGGGAGCGGACACCAGCAGGATAGCACCGTCCATCTGCGCGGCGCCGGTGATCATGTTCTTAACATAGTCGGCGTGGCCGGGGCAGTCCACGTGGGCATAGTGACGGGTTTCGGTCTCATATTCCACGTGCGCGGTGTTGATGGTGATGCCGCGGGCCTTTTCTTCGGGGGCCTTGTCGATTTCGTCGTACTTCATGGCCTGGGCATGGCCGCCGGCGGCCAGCACCATGGTGATGGCGGCGGTCAGGGTGGTCTTGCCGTGGTCAACGTGGCCGATCGTGCCGATGTTTACGTGCGGCTTATTGCGCTCAAATTTTTCCTTTGCCATGGG
>CACWWM010000286.1 GCA_902764565.1 uncultured Eubacteriales bacterium | reverse complement strand
TGGCGGCGTAGAAATGACAGTGCCACACGCCGGGCTTGGAATCGTTTTTCTTTTCTTCTGCGTACAGCTAGTCCGCCCCGGCATGGTCGGTGGTTTTCCACATGCTCCGGTCGCCGTCCTCAAAGCTGCCGTTGGCGATGAAATTGTATTTGACCATGTGCAGGTTCAGCACCGCGTCCCGCCCGTCGGCTGTGCCGTGGATCGCATAGCTGGCGACGCCCGCCGCCTTCAGGGCGGCTTCGTCGATCTGGTCCCAGGTGACGGCCACATCCTGCCGGGAATTGTCGTTCATCACGGCGGGAACGGTATCGGGAAGGACGATTTCCCCGTTGATATCACAGTACAGGGTCACTTCTTCCAGCGCCTCCACCCGCAGGGGCGCGTCCTGACCGGTTTTCAGAAGATTGAACATGGCCAGGGACGGCAGGGCTTTGCCGGAAAAATCGAACAGGGTCTGATTATCGCAGGCGCTGCCGCCGTAATACTTGCCCGCGTCGTTGGGGTCGTATTCCCAGGCGTAGCTGGCGGCCCAGCCGGAGCCGTATTGCTCCCACTTGGCGGCGTTTTCCTCCCAGGAAGCCGTGCCCACCGGCACCCAGGCCCCTTCCCAGTAACACACGCCGATGCCGCCGATATCCGCCATGGCCTGCGCAACGTCGGTAAACTCGTTCACCTGCCCCTGCACGGAGAAAGGATAGGGCTTATCGTATACGCCGCCCTCGCCGATGCTGTTGCCGCTGAAATCACCGTCCGCTGCCGTCCAGGCGTAGCTGGTTTCCATCACCATGACCTTTTTGCCGTAGGTATCCGCTATTTCGGAAAGCACGGTTTTCAGGTTGTCCAGCGTGCCGTGCCAGTAGGGATAGTAGCTGGTGCCGAACACGTCGTAATCCAGATGATAATAGGCCAGCTTGGAGGCCCAGGAACGGTAAGCGTCCCCGTTTTCCGGGTTGGCGAAGTGGACGGCGATCAGGGCGTCGGGATAGATTTCCCGTACAGCCTTGCTGCCCGCGTTCATGATCTTGTAAATGTTCATCCAGATCTTTTCGCCGCACAGCATGCCGTTGGTTTCGTTGCCAAGCTGCACCATGGCGACGGAAACGCCCGCGTCCTTGAGCTTTTGCAGGCAGTCGCGGGTGTATTCCTCCACTGCCGGAACCTTTTCCTCGTCGATGTCCATTCCCTTCCAGGCCTTGGGGGCCATCTGCTTGCCGGGATCAGCCCAGAAATCGGAATAGTGGAAATCCACCAGCAGGGGCAGGCCCGCCGCTGCGGCCCGCTTGCCGATTTCCACCGCCGCGTTGATGTCGCAGTTGCCGCCGCCGTAGCCCCGGCCCTGGCTGTCAAAGGGATCGTTCCATACCCGCACGCGGATCAGGTTCACCCCGTTTTCCGAAAGCATTGCGAACAGATCCCGCTCGTTGCCCGAAGCGTCGTAGTATTTCACGCCGGACGCTTCCTCCGCCAGCACCGAGGATACGTCCATGCCCAGGAAAAAGCCCTCCGGCAGGTTTTCCACCTTGCGCACGTACAGGGCGTTTTCCTCCGCCATGCCGGGCAGGGCGGACAGCAGCAGCGCCGCCGCCGTCAGGAAGACCATGCATTTTTTGAAGCTCATAACGATTTCCCTCCTTAATATTTTGAATCCGCGTTTCCCTCTTGCGGGAACGCGGGGCATTGGTTACAATAGAAAAAACGAAGGGGAAAGGGGAGATAAGCCGATGCTTTCGCCCAATGTGCCGGAAAACCTGACCGAAGCCATGCTGGAGGATGCCGTTTCCCGGGCCGTGGAGGACGGAACGGACGTGGAAGCCTGCCGCTTCTACGGGGACAGCCTGCCGGAAATTCCGGGGGAGGTGCTGGAGTTTTCCGGCTGCTTCTTTGAAAAATGCACGTTCCGGCCCTGCGGCGCGGAGCGGCTGGTATTTGTGGACTGCGTGCTGGAAAAGTGCGATTTGAGCGGCATGCGGTTTGAAAAATGCACCTTCCAGCGGATCGGCTTCCGAAACTGCCGCATGACGGGGGCCCAGTTTACGGCGTCGCCCCTTATGAACGTGGTTTTTGAAGGGTGCCTGCTGGATTACGCGGGCTTTGCGGAAATCAAAGCCCAGCATGTGCTGTTTTCGGATTGCGTGATGAAGGAATGCGGCGTGTACCGTTTCCGCTGGCAGGACTGGGTGCTTCGCGCCTGCAATTTAAGCCGGGCGGAGATCCGGGAAACTTCTTTGAAGGGCCTGGACGTGACCTCCTGCGAAATCGAAGGCGTCGCCGTGGATCTTCCCTCGCTCCGCGGCATGAAGGTGAACCGGGAGCAGGCCATGGGCCTTGCCGCCCTGCTGGGTCTGGTGATCGAAGATGCGTCACCGTCATTATAACAAATAATCCGCCGATAGAAAAGAATGAAATTTTCATTAAATAATGAAAATACCAGCATTTTGGACAAATACCGCATTGACAAAGGGACAAAAAACCGCTATACTTTCCACGGTTCATCTTTAAGGCGGTACAGAGAGACCGGCAAGAGACGATGGAACGCTTTTGCACGCATGGGCGCACAGCGCCTTTGACGGGTCTGCTCTGTACGGGCAGGCCCTTTTTTTCTGGGTATTGACGCTTCGGCGTTGATATAAAAAATGGACAGGGGGAGATACCAATGAAACTTGTCTACGACATTGCCGACAAACCGCCCATCAAAAAGAATCTGATCTACGCTTTCCAGCAGCTGCTGGCCATCATGGCCGCCACCCTGCTGGTGCCCATCCTGGTGGACGGCACCGGCGTTTACATGAGCCAGCCTGCCGCCCTGCTGGGCGCGGGCGTGGGCACGCTGTTCTATCTGTTCGTCGCTACCAAGAAAAAGAGCCCCGTGTTCCTGGGTTCTTCCTTCGCCTTCATCAGCCCCCTGGCGGGCGCTGTGGCCTTCGGCTTCCTGGGCATCTTCCTGGGTGCCGTGTTCGCGGGCCTGGTGTACGTAATCATCGCGCTCATCATCAAAAAGACCGGCTCCGCCTGGGTGAACAAGCTGCTGCCCCCCGTGGTCATCGGCCCCACCGTGGCTCTGATCGGTCTGTCCCTGTGCGGCAGCGCGGTGAACAACATCAACAACACCGCTGTGAGCGCTGCCAACTACAATCTGGTGGCTATCCTGGTGGGCGTGATCGCCTTCCTGATCACCGTGTTCGCTTCCACCAAGGGCGGCAAGGGCATGAAGATGATCCCCTTCATCATCGGTATCGTGGGCGCTTACATCGTGGCCCTGATCCTCACCTTCATCGGCAACGCCGCCAACATCGACATGCTCAAACTGGTGAACCTCTCCGCTTTTGATAACATGCAGGTTTTCAAAGTGCCCCGCTTCACCTTCCTCGGCATCTTCGGCGCGTATCCCGAAGCTGCCAACAAGATCGCTTCCATCGGCGACGTGGCCAGCATCCTGGTGCTGTTCGCCCCCGTTGCCTTCGTTACCCTGGCCGAGCACATTGCCGACCATAAGAACCTGGGCTCCATCATCGAACGCGACCTGATCACCGATCCCGGCCTGGACCGCACCCTGATCGGCGACGGCGTGGGCAGCATCATCGGCTCCTTCTTCGGCGGCTGCCCCAACACCACCTA
>CACWWM010000285.1 GCA_902764565.1 uncultured Eubacteriales bacterium | reverse complement strand
CCAAGCACATAGTCAAAGTATGGAGCAATTCCCATCCTCTCCAGGAAGCTCTTCAGTGAATCCGTCTCACGGGACGATGCCACGGTGAGGATAAAACCGCGGGAATGAAGCGCAGAGAGCGTCTCCTTCACCCCCGGAAACAGGGCCGGAACCATCTGGGGCTCATATTCTGCAAAAACTTCACGGTATGTCTTGAACCACAGCGGGATATCTTCATCCAAAACACCCGGGTTCATTACCCGCAGCCCGTCACGGAGAGGAATGCCGATAGTTGCGATGATTGCGCTGTCCGGAATCTCCGGAGCGCCCATCCGCCGGCGGGTCTCGTGATTGCACTTCAGGATAAGTTCCAGGGTGTCTCCAAGCGTGCCGTCAAAGTCAAATACAATGAGTTTTGTCATAACAGTTTCTGATAGGCAAGGCGGGGGGCGCCATCGGCCAGATAAATGATTCCGCAGTATGTAAAGCCGTAACTCTCAATGCAGTGCTGCATTATGTGATTGTCACTGTGGGTGTCTATGCGGATGTTTCTTTCGCGCTCAAAGCACCAGTCCATTATGGCCCTGAACACCCCGTGGACTTCCGGGAAGCTCCCGATCCTGTGCACAACGTGGTACGGAAGGGTATCTTCCAGCCAGGCCCCGCCTTCTATATAGCTGTAGGTGGGTTCCGGCGAAGGGATATAGGCAAAATAACCCACAATCCTCTGGTCTTCTGTCACCACAAAGCCGTGGCCGGAGGAAATATCGGCCTCAACAACTTCACGGGAAGGGTAGCCGTTAACCCACTGGCCGGTGTTGCCGCTGGCGCGCATAATGCCCTTGGCCGCCTCCAGGACGGTCATTATGGCCGACATGTCCTCTGTATGGGCGCTGCGGACAGTCATGGAAGTTATTCTACCCGCTTCCAAACCTCAGTTTCCCCAATTCCAAGCACGGAGCCACGGATTTTGAGGACTTTGGGACCATCGAAGGCTGCGGTCATGCTTACCTTTATTCCACGGTTTGGATCATAGATCTTGGTCCCGTCCCACTGCTGCTTCTTAGCGTTGTACTTGAGGCCGGTGAAGAGCACGATTTTATCGGCCGGAGTGTTCCTGAGGCTTTTGTCGGGGTTTTTGTCGTCTACGTCCATAACGCCGTTTGCGTCGTAGAGTTCCGCCACCCAGCACACCTGGCCTTTGTAGGTGCCGTCCTGGAGTTTTTTGATTTTCACCTTGAAGGCATCCTTGCCACTGCCGCCGGCGTACGTGCCAACTATATTGTCGGCCCTGTCATTCTGCGCCATGAGGCCGATACTTGCAATCAGGCCGCACGCAATAAGAAGTAGTTTTTTCATTTCAGTAACGTTTGAACAAATATACGCATTTTTCGCGTATTGCCCGTCCGGACTGGCATGCCGCGCTATTTCCGGCGCCTTGCGGTGGCGTGGACGAAGCGGTTCATGAGGGTGCGGAGGTCACGGATGTCCTCCAGAAGGTTGTAGACGGCGTCTTCAGTGAGGGCGTCGCGGTGGATGTCACGGGGAAGGTCTCCGCGTTCATCGGCCTCAAAATCCTTGAGCCAGAGGCCGGAATCCAGGTACTCCTCAAGCTCCTTTATGCCGTCAAGGTCCCCTGAAATGCCTTCCAGGGCCGATTGAGCCTGCGTCACCTGCTTCCTCAGCCGCCTGTAAAGAAGCCCCATGCGGTCTACCCGCTCCGGGGCTGGACCTTCGCCGCAGAGGGCGCAGTAATCGGCATAAACGTCGCGCACTACATCGTCCCAGTTAAGATAGAGGTCACGGCGGGCGGCAGCGGAAACCCTGGCGTAACCGGGTTCATCGGCCAGAATGTCCAGGATAGCCCTGGCGTAGTTTTCCTCCCCGGGGGCCGATATATAGCCGTTTACCCCGGGCGTCACGGTGGCGGCGGTGCGGGCACCTTCCAGGAACAGCGTGGGCGTACCCTGGCAGGCGGCCTCTATCTGCACCAGCGAATTTGCGTCGTACAGCGACGGGAACAGGAAAAGCTTTGCGCGGGAGTAAAGGCGCTCCAGCATGGGCTTGTCCGTGAGGCCGCACATGATCACCTCTTCCTGAAGGCCAAGCTCCTTGACAAGGGCCGCAAGCTTTTCCTCGTCCTGCCCGCGGCCGGCAAACAGCATGCGGAAGTTCCTCAGGCCCAGTTCCTTGGCGCATTTCAGCATATCCAGGGTCAGCTGCCGGCAGTTGGGGCTCAGGGCCGGGGTGATGCCGGACAGGTGCAGCCAGTCAAAGCCCTCCAGCAGGCCCCGCAGATCGTAATGGCTGAAATCATATTCCGCCATGGCGGAATGCTTGCGGTCATAGATCACCTGGCTGGGCCGGATGCCAAAGCCCGTCTCCAGATAATAGGTGCCCAGGCGATGGGTGGGGGTCTCCTCGGGGGTGGACAGGATCACCGGGGTGCAGTGCACGTCGCTGGAGCGCAGGGCGCGGATGGCGCTTTTGCCCAGGGAATTGTTCGGCACCACGGAAAAGAAGGTGCTGTCCACGTTCAGGCTGGCCAGGGCCAGGGCGATGTTGGCCTCGCTGCCGCCGTAGCTGGCCTCGAAGCTGGTGGCTACCCGGATCTTCTCATAGTTGGGCGGGGTCAGGCGCAGCATGATTTCGCCCATGGTGATGAATTTTTTGCCGGCTTGCTGGTCTTTCAGCAGCGGATTGCCGTGGATCATCGGAATGCACGCTCCCTTTTATCAGATGGTTTATTATGGCATATCCCGCAAAAAACGTCAAGAAAAAAAGCGCTCCGTTTGCCAAAGCGGCAAACGGAACGCAGTCGTATCCGTCAGAAATCACCGTACATGGCCCTGTACTGGGAGGGCGTGCAGCTTTTGGAGGCGCGGAAGATGCGGTTGAAGGTGCCCACGCTGCCAAAGCCCGCGCTGATGGCGATCTCCTGAATGGGGCGGTTGGTGTGGGTCAGCAGGTCGCCCGCCACCTCCAGGCGGCGCTTGCACAGGTATTCCGAGAAGGAGAAGCCGAAGAACTGCTTGAACACCCGGGAGAAATAATACTTGGAGAAGCCCGCGAAGGCCGCCACGTCCTCCAGGGTGATGTCGTACATGTAGTTCTGGTTCAGGTAGGTCAGGGCGCTGTTCATGATCTCGCTGTCGATGGCCTTGCGGTCGGACAGGTGCTGCAGAGGGATCTCCTGGGTCATCTGCCGCCTGCCCAGCAGCACGTAGATCTGCAGCAGGTAGGAATAGCACAGGGAATTCCACATGGTGTCCTTCTGCTCGTAGGCCGCCGCCACGTTTTGCAGCAGCGTCCGCACCTGCTTGTGGATGTCGGATTCGTCGTGCAGATAGATGGGGCTTTTCATCAGCGGGGACATGACGGACATATCGCGCAGATGCAGCAGATAGGTGGGCTCAAAGAGGAACATGAACCGCTTGGTTTCCTCTTTTTCAGTCATGGAATGGGGGCAGTCTGCCGGGATGATCAGCACTTGGCCGGGGGTGACGCGGAAGGTTCGTTCGGGCAGGGTGTATACGACTTCGCCCTCCTGGGGCAGGATGATCTCGGTGGCGGAATGCCAATGATCGTCGGGGTTCAGGCCTTCCCCGGCCTTCCAGATGCGGATGGAAGCGTGATCCGGGTAGGAGATATA
>CACWWM010000284.1:1970-5604 GCA_902764565.1 uncultured Eubacteriales bacterium | reverse complement strand
AGGCCGGTGAAAGAAGATACCTTCAGGGTGGAAGCGTCGCTGCTGTCGCCGTACAGCACGCTGTGGAAAGCGATTTCATCGGTGATCTTGGTCCACCACCGGGCTTCGCCGCCGCCCCAGGTGGGGAATTTGCAGTGGGCCGCCCGCCGTCCGGACAGGGTGAAGGTGCCCAAGGGCGAAGGATATTTTGTGGTGCCGGTGGCGCAGATAAACGCCCGATCCAGGTCGGTGTAGTCCTCGGTATCCTTGCTGTATTTCCACACCCGCACCACCTGGTTTTTCACGTCCACTTCAAAGAAGTAAGGCAGGGGCGTGGGTTCAAAGGCGGGCTTGGCCGCGCTGTTCACATCCACGGTAGTCACGTCGTTAAAGAGGGCGTTCCAGGTATCCTCGTTCACTACGCCGGTCACTTCCAGGCCGTTGTGCTTCTGGAAATCCTTGACGGCCTGAACGGTTTTATCCTGATAATTGTTGGTCGTTTTATAAAAGGTGAAGAAGCCTAAATCCATCAGCCGCTGCTGCACCTTGGGCACGTTGCTGCCGGCAGAGCCTTTTTTCAGGGTGCCCGGGAAGGGCTGATAGGGCCCCGGGGTGGGCGAAGGCGTGGGAATGGGCGAAGGGGTGGGCACAGGCGTGGGGGTAGGCGTGGGCCGGATGGAAAGGGAAAACAGCTTTTCCTGGGTCTTTACGTCGGCGGTGCCGGTAATTTCCATGCTGTTTTCGCCCTGGAAAATCTTCACCGCCGCTTCGGTGCCCTCCAGATAGCTGCCGGTGATGTTGCCGGAATAATAGCCCAGCTCCACCATTTTTTCCTGAAGCGCTTTCACGTCCTCGCCGGTTGCGCCGTGGGTCAGGGGCCGGTAGCAGTCGCCGTAAATGATTTCCAGGGTCTTTTCATCGGCGATGCCCGTTTTTTCCAGGCCGTAAGCCTCCTGCACGGCGGAAACCGCCGCTTTCGTCGCGTCGGCGTACTGATCGGACGCCCGGACGGTGGTATAGTTCAGCTGCCGCAGCCGGGTGTTCAGCTCCAGCACCGCTTCGCCGGTATCGCCGGGCTTCAGCCCGCCTTCCGCAAAAGCGGCGCCGCAGCATAAGCACAAAACGGCTGTGATCAAAAGCAGTCCCATCCATTTTTTCATGGTGTTCACCTCTGTGCCTTCGTCGTATCGGATTTATAAAGATTGTATAACGCGATCCACCGAAAAATCAATGGTGAATCAAAGGCAGTTTATCCTTCTTTTGCCAGCTTCTGCCCCATGATCACGCCCATGACGGAGGCCATCATCAGGCCCCGCGTCCAGCCGCTGGAATCGCCTAAGCAGTGAAGGCCCAGAATATTGGTGCAGAAATCCTGATCCATCTTGACCCTATTGGAATAGAATTTGAGTTCGGGGGAATAGAGCAGCGTTTCCGAAGCCGCGAAGCCGGGCACCACCTGATCCATGGCCTGCATGAAATGGATGATATTGGTCATGGCGCGGTATGGCATGGCGGCGGTAATGTCCCCCGCCACGGCGTCGGGCAGGGTGGGGCGCACGTTGGCGCGGGAAAGCTCCTTCTGCCAGGTGCGCTTGCCGTTCAGGATATCGCCGAAGCGCTGCACCAGGATGCGGCCGTCGCCCAGCATGTTGGTCAGCTCGCCCACCTTCTGGGCGTAGGCGATGGGCTGATTGAAGGGCTCGGTGAAATTGTGGGAGCAGAGGATGGCCAGGTTGGTGTTTTCCGTTTTCAGTTCCTTATAGGAATGTCCGTTCACCACGGCCAGCTCGTTATCATAATTTTCCTGGCTCACGAAGCCGCCGGGATTCTGGCAGAAGGTGCGCACCTTGTTGCGGAAGGGTTCGGGATAGCCCACCAGCTTGCTTTCGTACAGCGCACGGTTCACAATTTCCATCACTTCGCTGCGCACTTCCACCCGCACGCCGATATCCACCGTGCCGGGCTGATGGGCGATGCCGTGTTCCTCGCACAGCTTTTCCAGCCAGTCCGCGCCCCGGCGGCCCGTAGCCACCACGGTATGGTCGGCCAGGATCTCTTTGGAAACGCCCTTTTCCTCCACGGAAACGCCGATGCAGCGCGCGCCGTCCAGAATCAGGTTTTCACAGCTGCACCCGAACAGGATTTCCACCCCGTGGGACAGCAGATACTTTTCTATTTCCCCGTAAATGATCTGCGCCTTTTCCGTGCCCAAATGCCGGATGGGACAGTCCACCAGCTTCAGGCCCGCCTTGATGGCGCGCAGGCGGATCTGCTTGATTTCCTCGCTCTGGCCCACGCCCTCCACGTGGCTGTCGGCCCCGAAATCCAGATAAATCCGATCGGTATAGTCGATCATTTCCTGGGCGTAGTTTTCGCCGATCAGCTCCGGCAGCTGGCCGCCCACCTCGTAGGAAAGGCTGAGCTTTCCGTCCGAAAAAGCGCCCGCCCCGGAAAAGCCGGTGGTGATATGGCAATAGGGCCTGCAATTCATGCACTTGCCCGTTTTCACCTTGGGACAGCGGCGATTTTCAATAGCCGCGCCCTTTTCCACGATCACGATTTTCTTTTTGCTCCCCGCCCGCAGCATTTCCAGGGCGGTAAAAATTCCCGCAGGGCCCGCGCCCACAATCACAATGTCCGTTTTCATCGTATGCCTCATATCCTGAATTTGGCATTTCTGCCACACCATATTATAACGAAAGAGTTTCATTTTTGTCAACCGGAATCCGGCGAATTGTTACAATTATATTTCTGGTCTGACATATCATACCGTCTTTTCTTTGAAACATACCAAATTCTATAAAAAATCGACATGCAAAATGCCTGCATGTCGAAAAAACGACGAATTTCAGCGTTCGATGGTGTCGATAATGCCGCCGCCCAGGCAGCGGGGGCCGTCGTAAATCACGGCGCTTTGCCCCGGCGTCACCGCCCGCTGGGGGCCGTCGAATTGGAAGCGCAGGGTGTCCCCCGTCCGCGTGACGGTAACGGGCTGATCGGCCTGGCGGTAGCGGAATTTGGCGGTCAGACGGCAGGGGGTGTTTTCCGGCAGGGAGTCGCCGATGAAGGTTGCCTGATCCGCCGTACAGGCGCGGCTGTACAACAAAGGATGATCCTCTCCCTGGGCCACGATGAGGCGGTTGTTTTTCAAATCCTTGTCCACCACGAAAAAGCTGCGTCCGTCTCCCCTGCCGCCGATGCCAAGGCCCCGGCGCTGGCCCAGGGTGTAGTACATCAGGCCGTCGTGCCGCCCCACCTTTTCCCCTTCCGGGGTCACCATATCGCCGGGCTGGGCGGGCAGGAAGGTATTCAGGAATTTCTTAAAGTTGCGCTCGCCGATGAAGCAAACGCCGGTGGAATCCTTCTTTTTGCTGACGGGCAGGCCCGCTTCCTCGGCGATTTTCCGCACTTCGGGCTTGGTAAGCCCGCCCACGGGAAACATGGCCTTTTTCAATTGCTCGGCGTGGATCATGTACAGAAAATAGCTTTGATCCTTATTGGGGTCCACGCCCCGGAGCAAATGCCCTTCCCTGTCCGTCTGCACGAAATGGCCCGTGGCCATTTTTTCCGCGCCCGCCTTCATGGCGAAATCCAGAAAAGCCTTGAACTTGATTTCCCGGTTGCACAGCACGTCCGGGTTGGGCGTGCGCCCGGC
>CACWWM010000284.1:0-1955 GCA_902764565.1 uncultured Eubacteriales bacterium | reverse complement strand
AACAGGGTGAACACCCGATCCCAGTATTCCTTGGCGAAATCCACGGAGTAATAAGGAATATCGATTTTATCGCACACGTCCCGCACGTCCCGCCAATCGCTTTCGGCGGTGCATACGCCGTCGTCGTTATCCTCGTTCCAGTTCTTCATGAACACGCCGATCACTTCGTAGCCCTGGCGCTTGAGCAGCAGCGCGGAAACGGCGCTGTCCACTCCGCCGGACATGCCAACCACTACCCGCATTTATAAAACGCCCTCCCCGGCCATGCGTTCAAACAGCTTTTGGAACGCTTCTTCCGTTACTTCCTCGCGCTTTTGCGCCGCGTTCACGGTCAGGAACCGTTCCGGCGCTTCCCGGTACAATTGCTCGAACCCGGTTTCCGTGCGGGCGTGGAAGGATTCTCCCGCCTTCTCGATGCGGTCCGGCTGGGATACGGCCAGGCGACGGGCCATGGCGGCCTCGTGATCCATGCGCAGGTACACCGTCACGTCCGGCACGCCCTCCCGGTATGCCACCCGGTTGATTTCCCGCACCCAGTCAAGCCCCAGGCCCCGGGCAATGCCCTGGTACACCAGGGAGGAATCCACAAACCTGTCGCACAGCACAATTTCGCCGCTGTGTACGGCGGGCAGGATCACTTCCTTGACGTGCTGGGCCCGGGCCGCGGCGAAAAGCAGCGCTTCCGTTTCGGCGCACATGCCGCCGTCTTCCTTGGCTAAAACGATCTTCCGGATTTCCTCCGCAATGGGGCAGCCGCCGGGCTCCCGGGTGCGGCGCACGGTATAGCCGAACTGGGTAAACCGCTCCGCCAGCGCCTTGCTCTGGGTGGACTTGCCGCAGCCGTCGCCGCCCTCCAGGGCGATAAAGTAGCCCTTTGGCGCGGGCATGTCGGGGCACAGCAAATCGCACAGCGCCTGCGTGTTTTCCGCCGCGTGGGTGGGGCCCTGAGCCAGGGTCTCTTCCCGCTTCCCATAGCCGTACAGGGCGGCGATGGAATCAATGCCCGCGTCCTGCGCGCCCTTGATATCCCCCGCGATGTCCCCGATCATCACCGCTTTTTTGCCCTTGGGCAGCACGCGGCGGATGAGCGATCCCTTATCGGCGTGCAGATCCTCCGGCGTGGGGCCCGCCACCGCGTCGAAATACCGGAGAAGATCAAAATAGCGCAGGATACCAACGGAGGTATGCTCCGGCTTGCCGGTAGCCACCGCCAGATACGCGCCCCGTTCCTTGAGCGCCGCAAGCAGCGCCCGGATGCGGGGATACACGCTGTTTTCCTTCCACCCGATGGGGATATACCGCTCCCGGTACAGATCGGTGGCGTAGGCTGCCTGTTCCTCCGTCATGCCGCAGTATTTCATATAGCTTTCCGCTAAGGGCGGGCCTAAGAAGCGGCTCAGGGTGGCTTCCGGCGGCACGGGCAGACCCATCTTTTTCAGGGCGTATTCCGTACAGGCAAAAATGCCGGGCCGGGAATCGGTCAGCGTTCCGTCCAGATCAAAAATCACAGCATCGTAAGTAAGCACTGCAAAGCATCCTTCCGAAAGTATTCGTCAGGATGCTATTGTATCATAGTTTAGCAATTTCAGCAATCAGGACGATTCTTTTTTCCATGTCACGCATGAATGGCAACTTGGGATTTGTCTTGCAAGGATACCCCGGGGCCTCCGCGGCCCCAGACCCCGCGCCAGAGGGGTTCCCCCTCTGGACACCAGCAGGCGAAGAGACTTGAATAAAACAGACAGACCAACTACCGCCTGTCGCGCCGGAAATACGAAAGATAGGAGCTTCCGGCCCATAGAAAGCCGGGAAAATCCCAGGGGGAAAGCAAGCTTTCCCCTAAGGGATTATTCCCCGGCTTTCCCCGGATGCAATGCATCCGGGTTGGCGGCTTTCAGCCGCCGGGCCAGAAGCAAACGGCAGCATGTTTGACCGTTTTTTAGCAGCAGCGGAAA
>CACWWM010000283.1 GCA_902764565.1 uncultured Eubacteriales bacterium | reverse complement strand
TGCAGCTCCAGGAAGGCCTGGCCGAAGCAAGCGGAGAAGGTGGGGGTGGGCTCGGTGATGCCGCGCTCGGTGCCCGCCAGCTTGGCGGTGAAGCCGGACAGGAAGTAATACTTGGTCTGTTCGGGGGTCAGCACGGAAACGGGGGGCAGCACGCCGAAAGCGTCGGCGGACAGGAAGATCACGTTCTTGGCGTCGGGGCCGGCGCTGGTGGGCCGCACGTTCTTCACGATCTTCTCGATATGCTCGATGGGATAGGAAACGCGGGTGTTTTCGGTGACGGACTTATCGGCGAAGTCGATCTTGCCGTTTTCGTCCAGCGTCACGTTTTCCAGCAGAGCGTCGCGCTTGATGGCGTTGTAGATGTCGGGCTCGCTGTCCTTATCCAGGTTGATGACCTTGGCATAGCAGCCGCCCTCGAAGTTGAACACGCCGTTGTCGTCCCAGCCGTGTTCATCGTCGCCGATGAGCAGGCGCTTGGGATCGGTGGACAGGGTGGTTTTGCCGGTGCCGGACAGGCCGAAGAAGATGGCGGTGTTTTTGCCCTGCATATCGGTGTTGGCGGAGCAGTGCATGGAGGCCATGCCCTTGAGGGGCAGGTAGTAGTTCATCATGGAGAACATGCCCTTCTTCATTTCGCCGCCGTACCAGGTGTTCAGGATCACCTGCTCACGGCTGGTCACGTTGAAGGCCACCACGGTTTCGCTGTTCAGGCCCAGTTCCTTATACTGTTCGCACTTGGCCTTGGAGGCGGTGTAAACGATGAAGTCGGGCTTAAAGTTGGCTTCTTCCTCGGCGGTGGGCTTGATGAACATGTTGCGCACGAAATGGGCCTGCCAGGCCACTTCCATCATGAAGCGCACGGCCATGCGGCTGTCCTTGTTGGCGCCGCAGAAAGCGTCCACCACGTACAGCTTCTTGCCGCTCAGTTCCTTCTGGGCCAGTTCCTTCACCACTTTCCAGGTTTCCTGGGTCATGGGATGGTTGTCGTTCTTGTATTCAGCGGAAGTCCACCACACGGTGTCCTTGCTGTTTTCGTCCATGACGATGTACTTGTCCTTGGGGGAACGGCCGGTATAGATGCCGGTCATTACGTTGACCGCGCCCAGTTCGCTTTCCTGGCCCTTGTCAAAGCCGGTCAGGGACGGGTCCATTTCGTCCTTGTAGAGCAGCTCGTAGGAGGGATTGTAAACGATTTCCTTGGTGCCGATGATGCCGTACTTGGTCAGATCGATGTTCGCCATGTGTCTAAACCCCTTTTCTTATCAATTCGGATGAAACAGAATTGCACCGGAGGCCGGAAAATTCCCAACCTCCGCCACATACAGTATACCACAATGTTACCAGACGGTCAATGCTGAAAATGTGTCAAAACAATTGTCCGATCCAATGGTCAGGCGTCGGAAAAGTTCTGCTTTTCCGTGTACATGGCCTTGTCCGCGCCGTTCAGATACATTTCCGCTTCGCTCTGGATGGAGGCCGTGCCCGTGGGGGAGGGGACGCTCCGGAAGCAGCCGATGCTGACCGTGATCTGATAATTTTTCCCGGCCCGCCGCAGGCTCTGGCTGATCTGCTCCCGAATGAGGCGCTTATATTTTTCTTCCATCATCTGGTCATAATTTTTCGCCAGCACCACGAATTCGTCCCCGCCGGTGCGGATGCAGATTTCTTCCTTCTGGGCGCTGCGGCGCATGGCGTCGGCAATGGTGCAAAGGCAGAAATCCCCCTCCGAGTGGCCGTAGCGGTCGTTGATCTTCTTCATGTTGTTCATGTCGATCAGGAACACGGCCAGCTCCGTGCCCGCCGCGCGGCATTCCTCGTAATACGTTTCAAAGAAGCGGTAATAGCCCCGGCGGTTGTACAGGCCGGTGAGCATATCCGTCTGGTACAGATATTCCAGCTCCTTCACCGTATCCTTGAGCTGATTGCGCAAAAACCAGTTGACCAGGATGGCGCTGATGCTCACCAGCCAGGATTTGATATGCAGCTGCCCCAGCTCCTTGAGCTCCGGATTCACGATAAAGTACCCCAGGAAATATTGCAGATGGTGAACGGGGAAGATGTAATACGGCTGATCGTCGTCCATCATTTCCGCGGGGAGCAGCTGGCCCTTGGCCAGGCTTTGCCGTTTGACGGGCTTGCCGTGCCACACGCCGCAGACCACGTCGAAGCGTTCGCTCCACAGGGATTCCCGGTCTTTGATCATCTTTTGCTGTTCCCAGCCGTGCATCAGGCACAGCACGGCGTCCTTGAAGCCCGTTTCCCGCAGACAGCCGTCTTCGATTTCGTGAAAGATATCCTCCGCGGTTTCGTCCACAGCGCCGCCGAGAATCAGGTTGGTATTGGAAAAGGCTAAGCTTTCCAGATTGGTGACTGTGCGAATGTATTTTTCCCGGATCAAATCCTTCCGATAGATTCCGAACGGCTCACAGCCGCAGGACTGGCGGCAGCAAAGCGTGCCGGGAACGCACGTTACCGCCTTTGTATTCTCCCCGCGCAGCAGCCGCAGCATGGTTTCCATGCCGGTTTGGCCCACCCGGAAGAAAGGCTGGGCGGAGGTGGTCAGGGAGGGTTCGTTGAACTGGGCGCGCAGGATATCGTCGTATCCCGTCACGATGATGTCCCCGGGCACCTGAAAGCCCCGTTCTTCCAGCGCCTGGATCACGCCCATAGCGGTATAGTCGTTCACGCACACGATGGCGTCCGGCAGCTTTTTATCGCCCTTTTTCGCGTAATCCGCCATGATGGCGTCCACGATTTCCGGCCCACACTCCGGCCGAAGCGTGCCGAAATAAACCCGTCCGTCGTCATAGGGCAGGCCGTGGGCCGCCAGCGTCTGCCGGAAAATCTCGATGCGTTCCTCGCAGAAGGAACGTTCCAGCGGCCCGGCTACATGCACCATATCCCGGCAGCCGTGCATCTTGATCAGATGCTCGATCAGCTCGGTAAAGGACAGGGCCTGATCGTTGACGACGCTGTGGGTGCCTTCCTTCACCGTGCCCAGGGTGATCACCGGGCAGGGGGCCTCCTTTTTCAGCTGATCGATGGGCGCGATAAAGGACCCCGTCATATAGGTGTCAAAGGTGATCAGCGCGTCGTAGTCCTTCAGATCCGGCAGCAGATAAACCACGAACTCACCGATGTCGTAGTCCTGATACCGGTCATAGTTCCGGCTGGTGTGGTTATCCGCGAAGCTGGTAAAGAACAGGATTTTCAGGTTTTCCCCGCAGGCCGCTTTCAGCAGGCCTTCCACGGTCTCCCGAACCATGTCCTCGTACAGCGCGGATATAAATACGGCGATTTTCTTACGTTCCATGCGGCAGCGCTCCGATCCTGACAGTGACCCATCAATTTATGCAAAATGGATCACAAACGTTCAAATGAAATCTATTTCATTATAACAGATAACCGTTTTATTTTCAATGATTTGCCAATTATGGCATCAGTCGTGATAAAAAAAACGCACAAAATGCGCAAAAAAGGAGGACGGCTTGCGCCGTCCCCCCAGGAGTTCAGGTTACTTTTTCAGCCTGGTCAGGCGATCAGATTTCGCCCAGCGCGCGCTGATGGATTTCGGTCAGTTCGCTCAGACCATAGGCTTCCAGCTGAGCGCAGTAGGCGTCCCATTCGGCGTTCAC
>CACWWM010000282.1 GCA_902764565.1 uncultured Eubacteriales bacterium | reverse complement strand
GTTCTTTCCGCCGTCCGGATCTGCCGCTGCAGAGCGCCGCTCAGATGGCTTTCCCCGATGGCGCCCGCCCGGATGTTGTTCCCATCCAGGTTTTGCAGGGTGTAGCGCACCTGATCGTCCATCTGGCGCAGGCAGTCCATCACCTGCCGGGCGTCCTTCACTTCCCGGGGAAAGCGAATTTCATTCAGATAGGCCATGGATTCACTTCCGTTCCGTCCCTGCCCGTGTCCCGAAGCAGCTTAAGGTACCGCTGATAGGCCGCTTCATCGGCTGCGGGCCGGTTTTCTTCCAATGCCGTCCGGTTCATGATCCTGTCGTACAGCCCGGCGATCTGCCGCGCATACGGGCCGGGAAGCGCCGCGTTTTTCCCCTCGGTCACGCTTTTCAGATATTCCTTGGCCCGCAGCACCGCGCCGCTGCCCGTCTGTGTTTCCGTCATCTCTCTTCCCTCCCCATGACCAATTCCCGCGCCATGCCGTAGAACTGCACCTCTCCGCAGCCCTCCATGCGCACCCTGAAATGCTCGCATCGCCGGGGGATCACCGGCAGCAGATAGGTTTTCAGCCTGTCCGTGCCCTGAACCGTTCCCTTGAAATGCCACAGCCCATCCGAATCGTACTGGATGAAAACGCTGCATTCCGCGTTCCGATCCAGCTTCATGCGCAGCAGAAAGCGGTTCATGTACTGTCGATCCGGGTACTCGTAGCCCATGACCGCCGTTTCCGCGAACCAGGTCACGTCCCCGGGCTCTGTTTCCCCCGCCGTGCCGTTCAGGGCAAAAAGCAGGCCGTTTGCAAGCAGCATATACATTTCGCCGTTCAGCTCCGCAAAGGCCAGGGCATGGCTGTCGTCCTGCCGGTGCCATACGCCGTGATCCGCGTCCAGCACGTACAGGCTCCACGGCCCGTCCCCGTCCCGGGCGCTCAGGTAATACTTTCCGCCCGCCTGTCCGGCGGCGGCGGCATTCAGGTTCCCCGGGCCAAGGGCCGCGCCCACGTTTTCCGGCAGGCTGTCAAACGCCTCCACGCCGTTCACGCCCACGTAGTACAGCATGCCGTTGTACTCCGCAAGGCTGGCAAAGCAGCCGGGCTTCACGCCGTCGCAGGCCGCCGTCTGCGTTTGGAAGCTGCCGGGCCTGTCCCCGTAAATCCTGTGCACGCAGTCCGCCTTGAAAAAATACGGACTCCCCCGGTGCGCCGCCGCGCCGGTAAAAGGCCCGTCCGAACCAACGTCCACAAAGAAGCTGTCTTCGGCGGTGCCCCCGAATTTGTCCCAATTCCTGAAATCGCCCAGGGAGCAGGCATAAATCCGGTTGACCGCTTTTCCGTTCTGCGTCCCCCAGCGGCAGCCCCACAGGCGATTGCCGCACTCCATCAGATAGTCCGTTTCGGGCATGCGCCGGTCCACCCGCACGGTGCCCGCAGCTTGCGTATACGGAGACGCGATCACGCCGGCAATCAGGATGGAATCATTGGTCACCGCCAGGGCCATGTGAACCCCGTTCAGGGCTTCCAGCTGTTCCCGCAGAACGCTGTTGCTGCCCGTGTACCGAATCCCGCTGATCCGCACGCCGTCCTCCGTGTTCAGGCCCAGACCAATGCCGGTTGCGGTGATTTTTACATATTGTTCCATCGAGGCCCCAGAGCCCACGGTGATCGGGGAAAAGGTCACGCTGCCCGCGCTTTCCCACAGGCGTTCAATGTATCCCCGATCCGCCGGGTTCATGGTGTTGTAGTATCGTTTGTCGGGCATGATGACCAGATAAACCCCCATGGCCGATAAATGCTTGGGCAGCATGTCCGCGTTCAGGGATAAATCGTTGACGGGCGTGGCCTGGCCGTCGTAATACAGCGTATCGCCGTCGATCCAGGCCAGCTTTCCCAGGGCGGCCAGCGCCTGAGGATTGCTCAATTCCGCCACCAGCCCCCGTTTTTTCCGGCTGCTCAGCAGCGGCCACGGTTCGCCCGCCATGTTGCCCATGGCACTGAAAGCCCCCGCCTCCGCCTGCGGCCGGCGGTCCAGCCCCTTGAACTGCTCCGTCCACCGGCGTTCGGTTTTGATTTTCTTTAGCTTCGGGTACTCCATGCGTCCCCTCCCATCTCAGGGGGAGAGTACAGAGTTCAGAGTTCAGAGTACAGAGTTCAGATAATCAAGTTAACAAGATGCCGTCGGCACCGTGCTTGTCAAAACAATATCAATCTGTACTCTGAACTCTGCGCTCTGTTCTCTGCTCCCCCTGCTAAAATTTCAGATATGCGTTTTCCGTCCCCGTTGGCTTATGTTCCCTGTGCCACATCCGGGAAAGCCTGCCCCAGGCGGCGGCGTACAGCGCGGCGCTGTTGTTGTATTGATCGAACTCCCGGTTCACCAGATCGATGTGCATTTCCAGATAGAAGCGATAGATTTCATCGTAGGGCGGCGGGGCCAGCAGCAGGCTGTCCGGGTCCGTCGTCTGGTCGTAGCCGCCGAAGCTTTCCGGCGCTTCCCCCCTGCCGCGCTCATGGGTGCAGATCAGTTCCCGGTAAATCTGCAGATCCAGCGCCGACAGCCATTGGATTTTCCTTGCCCGGTCGATCTGGTTGGGCTTCAGTTCGTCCACAGTATGAATCGCCTGATCAACAGTCATTTCTTCGCATGCCCCCTTTCTGTCATGAAGGAGAGTTCAGAGTACAGAGTTCAGAGTTCAGATTTAGTTCGCCTGAACGATGGAATGCGTGCTTTTTGGAATCACTATATCATCTGAACTCTTCACTCTGAACTCTGTAAACTCTCTTTCTGCGTTAATGCGTCCTATAAAGGCTGACTGCCCAATTACGAACGATCCATTAAACGGTCATGGCAAATTCCCGCTGGCCGCTGGCCTTTTGGGCTTCCTGCTCCATGGTCTTCTGGGCGTCCAGCATTTCGCGCACCACTTCCCACAGGGGCATGGGCACCTCCACAAACTGATCCTTGGGGATAAAGAAGGTTTTATCGTTCACCCCCACCTCCAGGGTGTTCTGCTCCGAGCGGCTGCGCTTGGGAATGAAAATCTGCCGCATATCCTGCCAGGGGTCGTAGGTCTTGGGTCCCGCAGTTGTCTTCGTCATTGTGAATCCTCCTTTTCGTGGAGTGGAGAGTATAGAGTTGAGAGTTGAGATGATATATAGTGCATAAATAGGAGACCACTATTTGACTGACTATTCAAATCTCAACTCTCCACTCTCAACTCTCAACTCTCAATTATTCTTCTTCGTCCTCGTCCACGTTGCTGTAATAGCTGCCGCATTCCACGCGCAGCAGGCGTTCCTCGTACAGCACGCCGCCGCCGGTTTCGAAATACACGCCGATGGTGCCGAACTGGTTAAGCGGGCCGCCCGCTTCCTCCGGGGATTTGATAATCATTTCCATGTTGCCGCCTTCCACGTCGATCATGCCGAAGGCGCTTTTGCCCAGGAAGATGCAGCCGTACACGGCGACGCCCTGGCTGCCGCCCTCGCCGGGATAGATCACGGTGTTGTCGGCGATGCCGTTCACGTCGTCCTTGACGGTGATGGTGGTGGCGGTGTTGGCCGTGACCAGGCACTTTACGTCGCCCACCAGGATATAGCGGTCCTTCAGGGCGTCTTCCGCCACGGTGCCGCCGTCGAAGGTGATG
>CACWWM010000281.1 GCA_902764565.1 uncultured Eubacteriales bacterium | reverse complement strand
CAAAGCGTTGCCCAACTGCAGGGACGACAGATTGACGATGGACTCGGGGCTCAATACATAAATGATGGAGGTGGCACGGTACAGGGGGGTGACAAAATACACTGTGTAAACCCCGGCAGCAATAGCAAACACCAAGGCCAGACATACGATCAGCTTCCAGCTGGCCAGCAGCCGATAAAACAGATCCACCAGGTCGATGGTCAATTCACCATCGGATTGCTGCGGAACTGAAGACACCGTCGGCGAAACACTGTTCCGCGTCTTTAGTTGTTCTGACATGATCCCCTCTCCGATCTCAACTCATTTTGGATATCAAACGAGAAAACGGGGAACGGAAGCGGGAATCCACTCCCATTCCCCGAATGCGGTCTGATCAGCCATGCGAAGGCCGGGCTTCCGCATGCACGCGGTTTTGCTTACACCTGCTCCTGCACCTTCACAAAGGACAGGAAAGCGGGGCAGCCTTTCGCCGCGTCCAGCACCGGGATGGAGAAGCTGTATTCGATCTGGTACTTGCACTTGAATTCGGCCTGTTCGCCTGCGGCCAGCTGATTAAATCCGAAATAATCCAGAACGTAGGAAACGTACTGCGCGCTTCCGTCTTCCGCCGTCGTAATGAAGGTGAAGATCGCTTTCACGCCGTCAGCGCTCAGCACAGCCTGCACTTCGTCGGGAATGGGGGTGACAATGCGGACAAACTTGCCTTCCACCTTGTCCTTGTCGACCTTGAAGCCGGACACGGGGATGAGTGCATTGGTCTGCAGCTTCTGATCCTGGAAGGGGTTGGGAATAACGTTCACGTCCTCGTCAATATAGATGCTGTTGCCAAAGAGATTGGCGTTAAGATCGCCGGTTTCGACCAGCTTGTTCACCGCTTCTTTGTTCTCCGCGGGGATGGGCTTGATCAGTTCAACGCCGGGGTCTTTGGACTCGGCCTCTTCCCAGCAGTCCTCGAAGGCGATGGGCTTGGGGCTGAGGCTTCCGGCAGACGCGGAAACGGCAGTCAGCGCCAGGACGAGAATGAGGAAGCAGCTAATCAGTTTCTTCATGGGTTTTTCTCCTTTCATAATCAGGCGGTTATTGCCGTCTCATTTATCGTAAATCCCCTCCGGGTTTACTTCACTTTCTGGTAGAATACGTCCAGGATCACTTGCTCCAGCGAAGCTTCGTCGGGCAGGAACTGGATGTATCCATAGTCGCCTTCCTGGTGCACGCCGCCGACGGTTTGCGCGGGAAAGCGGGTGTAATTCCTGGCTGCCCATGCTTCGTTCATCAGCTGGGCACGGCTCATGTTCGTGCACAGGTGGGGAGCCAGGCTGTCAAACAGGGAGCCGACGTAATCGCTGCTTTCCTGAACCTTCTGATGCAGCAATTCCATCATTTGGCTCACGTATTGCCGCTGGCGCGCCATGCGGGCTTCGTTGGTGCCTACGCCCACGGTCATGCGGCTTCGCACAAAGGTTTCCGCCTGCTTGCCAACCAGGGTCAGGGTCGTCCCCTTGGTCATGGCGGGATCAATGTGGGAAAAATCATCTTCCAGTGTTACCGTCACGCCGCCCAGCATGTCGTTAAGCGTGGATATACCGCCCAGGTTCATGGCCACGTAATACTTGATGGGCAGATTGTACAGGAGATTGGATACGGCTTCCACCGTGTACCCGCAGCTTTGCTCCTTTCCGTCGCCGTAGCTGTGCGAAAGGCAAATCTGCGCCGTGCGGTAACCCAGCTTTTCTCCCAGGGTGTTCAGCATGGTAATGGGCGTCATGGTGTCGCGGTCGATCTCGATCTGGGCGATGGTCTTTTCCAGGGGATCAATCACCATCAGCCGGAGAAAGTCCGCCTGCCCGCCGCTGAGATACCTGAGGTAAGCGGGCGTGCTTTCGGAAACGTCTTCCTGATCGATACCCATAAAGAGAATCGTAATCAGATTGCTCCGCTGCCGGTAGGTTTGGCCGTTGACGGTCAGCTGCTGATCCTCATACCGAAGCCGATAGTCGCCGCGGGGTTCAGGCTTGGCATTCCGGTCATCCAGCCACTGCGCGCCCAGAAATACCCCTGTCAGCACCAGCAGCACGACGATCGTAATGACGAGAATATCCCGCTTCCGCAGCCGAGATTTCCTGCTCAACCATTCACCCCCGATTCCATGCAGCTCCTATCCGTGCGCCGGACGTTTCCGATGGTTTCTTTCCCGGGGAGCGGATGGGATAGGCGCACGGAGACAAATACAAAAATGCGTAGCAATACATTTTCCTCAAGCTACGAAGCTATTATACCCGCTGTCAATAAAAAAGTCAATTGATAATTTTGTCATCTGGTGCCATGTTTGCATAGTTTTACATCTTTTCTTTTGCTTTTATACCGCGCATGGCTCAGAATTCAAAATCACAGGCGACCGACGCGCTGCGCACCTCGTGCATCCGCTTTTTCACGGGCAGATGCACCGGATGGGTCTGATACGCCTGGAAGGAAGCCATGCTGTCGAACACGGTAATCAGCGCCAGGTCGTAGGAGCGTTCGCTGTGCAGCACGTCCTGACCGGCCTCCAGATCCAGCATGCCTTCAATTTTGCCCTTCATGCCGTAGAAATTCTTTACCAGCTGGGGAATTTCATCCTTATATTCATCCTTGATTTTGAACAGTACGATGTGGCGGATCATGGGGGACCTCCTTTGAAGAGTTGAGAGTTGGGAGCTGGGAGTTGAGAGTTCAGAGTTCAGAGTGCAGAGTTCAGATTTATATGGTCGGCCAATGAGGGATTTCCTTTGTCATCACGATCTAATCTGTACTCTGAACTCTGAACTCTTTTTATCTGCCTTTGTTTCCGCCAGCATTTCATCCAGAATGGCGGCGGCCTCGCCTGCCAGCCGCAGGCAGGGGCGGCGGGCGTAGAATTCCGGCGTTCTTTCCTCCGGCACGCCGCCGGGGGTGACCGGTATGCCCTTGAGCAGCTCCCGGCAGACGATGGTTCCGTTCTTTTCCCGGAAGCGCCGGGCGTATTCCTGCACCAGGGCATAATGGGCTTTTTTCTGCTCCGGGTCTTTGGGGTCATCGTAGCCCCGCAGGATACCCAGGGCCAGCAGCGCACCGCTGACCGTGCCGCACACCTCCCGCAGCCTGCCCATGCCGCCCCCGAAGGAGGAGGACAGCCGCGCCGCCGCGTCAATGTCCATGCCTGTCATATCGCAGAACGCGCAGAACACCGCCTGGGCGCAGTTGTAGCCCTGCACAAACAGGCGCTGGGCTTCTTCAGCGTGGTCCATGGAAACACCTCCTCGTCAGGGAGAAGGCAGGAAGCAGGAGGCTGATAATCAGTGCTCCAATGACGAACACGAATGCACGCATCATTATATAGCCTCCTGCTTCCTACTTCCAACCTCCTGCTTCAAAAAAAGCGCTCCCGAAGCTACCCTCGGGAGCCTTGTACTTTTGTGAAATTACTTGTTCATGGCCTGCTGCACAGCCACGGCCACGGCCACGGTCATGCCCACCATGGGGTTGTTGCCCGCGCCTAAGAAGCCCATCATTTCCACGTGGGCAGGCACGGAGGAGGAACCGGCGAACTGGGCGTCGCTGTGCATGCGGCCCATGGTGTCGGTCATGCCGTAGGAGGCGGGGCCGGCGGCCATGTTGTCGGGATGCAGGGTGCGGCCGGTGCCGCCGCCGGAAGCCACG
>CACWWM010000280.1 GCA_902764565.1 uncultured Eubacteriales bacterium | reverse complement strand
GCGCGGAACGGATAAAAAGCCTGACGGCGGGGAAGCGCCTGCCGCCGGAAGACACGGAAGCGTGCCGCGCGCGCCTGGCCCGGATCTATCCTCAGCCCCAGGTCGTTCCCCGTGCCGGGATCGCGGCCCCCGCCAACGGGCTGGACGTGTCTGTGATCGTGCCGGTCTATAACGCGGAGGATTCCCTGGAACAGCTGCTGGATTCCCTGTTTTCTCAGGAAACGGGTTACAGCTTCGAGGTCATCGCCGTCAACGACGGTTCCTCCGACGGCTCCGGCAGGCTCCTGGACAGCCGGGCGCAAAAGGAAAAACGCCTCCGCGTCATCCATCGGGCAAACGGCGGGGCAGCCGCCGCGCGCAACGAAGGGCTGGACGCCGCGGGGGGAGAATATATCTTTTTCGCCGACGCGGACGACCGGGTGCTTCCCGGCGCCATCGAGCATATGGTGCGCATGGCCCGGCAGCAGAACCTGGATTTGGTGCAGGCGGCATGGCGCTATGAGGGCGGGCCGGTTCAGTGTGTCCGGGACGAGGTTCTTGCCGGGGAGCGCCTGCTGGAAATGACGGAAATGCCTGGCATGCCCTGGGCAAAACTGTTCCGGCGGGAGCTGTTTCACGGGGTGCGTTTCCCGGAAGGCTACTCCTGCTTTGAGGATTCCATCCTCAAATGCCTGCTGCTGCCCCGGTGCACACGGGTGGGCCTGTGCGGCTGGGTTTCCTACGCCTGGAAGCGAAACAATCCCAAAGGGCTGACGGCCACTTCCAAATTCGCCCCCAAAACCATTCAGGCGTATTGGGTGGTGGAAGAAATGGAGCGCCAGGCGGAAAAAGCGCCCGACACGCTGGGGCTGGCCATCCTGCTGCAGCAGATCTGCGCGGTGATGCTACCCCGTCTTGCGCCGTTTGAGCGTCAGGTACAGCAAGACGCGTTCCTTCTTGCCTGCGAGCTGGTCAAACGATATACGGAAGCGGGCGACAGCGCCGCCTGGATCGGGCGGCTCCCCTATCCGCAGAAAAGAGCGCTTCAGGCCGTGGAACGCCGCAGCCTGGACCAGGCCCTCGTTTTGAGCAGGCTTTGGCGGCTGATGATCTGATCGGCCGCGTTCCGCTATTTCGCGTCATCAGGGGAGGCTTCCTATGAAAATCGTGCTCGTCAATTACCGCTACTTCGTTTCCAGCGGCGCGGAAACCTTCATGTTCAAGTTCAAGGCCCTGCTGGAAGCTCACGGACACACGGTCATTCCTTTTTCCACGCGGAACAGCCAGAACGTGTCCACGCCCTATGAATCCTATTTCCCCCAGGGCCGTTCCAGCGACGGCAACGTGCTCTACGACAGGATTCCTAAAACCCCGGGCAATATCCTGCGGATGCTGAGCGGCGCCTTTTACAATCCGGAGGCCAAGCGTTGCCTGCTGAAATTGCTGAGGGCCGAAAAGCCCGACCTGATCTTTGTGCTGCAGCAGATGAACGCCCTTTCCCCCAGTATTTTCCGGGCCGCGAAAAAGGCCGGGGTGCCGGCCGTCCACCGGCTCAGCGACTTTAACCTCCTCTGTCCCCGGTACGACTGCCTGCGGGACGGCAGGCCCTGCACGGAATGTATCGACAGACATTACTGGCACGCTGTGCGGTACCGCTGCGTAAAGGGCTCGCTGCCCGCCACGCTGGTGCGCTCCGCCTCCATGGCCTTCCACCGGACCTTTCATCTGTTCGACAGCGTAAGCCGCTTTGTGGTGCCCGCCCGGTTTACGGGCGAGCTGCTGAAAAAGGACGGCTTTCCGGCGGATAAGGTGGTCTGCCTACCCACGTTCATCGACGTGTCGGACATCGCCCCGGCCTACGGCGGGGGGAAGTATTTCCTTTTCCTGGGCAGGCTTTCGCCGGAAAAGGGCATTACGGAGCTGATCCAGGCCATGAGCCTCATGCGGAACGCCGACGCGCGTCTGGTGCTGGTGGGCAACCACACGGGGGGCGATATGGAAACCTGGCACGGCAAGGTGCGGGAGCTGGGTCTGGAGCAGCGGGTGGAATTCCGCGGCTTCCAGACGGGAGAAGCGCTCCGACAGACGATCCGGGAGGCTATCGCGGTGGTGATGCCGGTACTGTGGTACGAAAACCTGCCAAATGCCGTGCTGGAAGCCTTCGCCTACGGCAAGCCCGTGATCGCCTCGGATATCGGCAGCATGCCCGAACTGGTGGAGCACGGGAAAACCGGGCTGCTCTGCGCGCCGGGCGACCCGCGATCCATTGCGGACGCCCTGGACGTTCTGGCGGATGACCCGCAGGAGGCGGAGCGCATGGGCCGCGCCGCCCGCGCACGGTGCGAGGCCGATTTCGACCCGGAAAATTATTACCGCCGTATGATCGCCATGCTTGAAGAGGTGCTGGCGGAGCAGCGGGCCAAGAAGCCGCCCATCGGCGCGGAAAGGAGCGCGGACGTATGAAAAAACGCGTTCTGATCGTGCACATGAGTCTTTACCACGGCGGCGCGGAAAGAAGCCTGATTAACTTCCTGCGGATGCTGCCGCCCGATCTTTTCAGCGTGGATCTGCTTCTTTTCCGGAAGGAAGGCCATTATTTGCTGGATCTGCCCCCCTATGTGCGGCTGCTCACGCCCTCGGAGCCGCTGCTGAACCTGTTTTATAACAGCAACAGCCAGCTTTCGCGCTCCGCGGGCGTCAAAGGCGCGTGCTACCGGCTGGCGCGCCTGGTCGGCACCGGCGCGGGCCGCCTGATGGCCGGCAAAAGCGGGAACCGGGAAAAGCAGTACCGCTGGCGGTACGTATACAAAAAGCTGATCCCCGCCATCCCGGAGCACTACGACGTAGCCATGGCTTACTCCCACGGGGAGGTCACATATTTCGTGGGCGATAAGGTCAGCGCGGACCGCAAGCTGGCCTGGGTGCACAACGATTATGGGAAAACGGGCCTGAACAGGGATTTCGACAGCCGCTACTTCCGCAGCTTCGACAGCGTGGCCAGCATCTCCGCCGGCTGTGTGCAGACCCTGCGGGATACCTTCCCCGAGGTCGCGGATAAGTTCGTGCTGCTGCCCAACCTGCTTTCCGAGGAAGAAGTGCGGCGGCAGTCCAGGGAATCCGATCCGGACGACATCGACCCCGGCGTTCCCTGCGTGCTAACCATCGGGCGGCTGTCCGATCAAAAGCAGCCCCTGCTTTCGGTGGAAGCGGCAAAGCTCCTCAAGGCAGCGGGCGTCCGCTTCTGCTGGTACTGGATCGGCACCGGAGATCTGCAGCCCGCCGTAGAGGAAGCCATTTTTCAGGCGGGCGTAGGCGATTACTTCAAGCTGCTGGGCCTGCGGAAGAATCCCTATCCCTACATCCGCGTATGCCAGGTGTTCGTGCAAAATTCGGCCTACGAGGGCAAATCCATGGTACTGGACGAAGTGAAGATCCTGTGCCGTCCCATCGTAGCCACGCGGTATCCCACCGTGGGCGACCAGCTCCTGCCGGACGAGGCCGTGGTCACCGGCATGGAAGCCCGGGACGTGGCGCAGGGCATCCGCAGCTTGCTGGAGGACCCCGGCAAAGCCCAGGCGCTCAGCGATACGCTGGCGCAGCGGCATTACGGCAACGAGCAGGAAATTTCCCGATACGTGCAATGGATTGATGAGAAGTAAAATAAGGATGAACGGGCAGGGAGGTGAAATCATCCCGTGGAGCTGAAAT
>CACWWM010000279.1 GCA_902764565.1 uncultured Eubacteriales bacterium | reverse complement strand
TATTCGTCGATGGCCGCGGCGGCGTTTTTGCCCGCGCCCATGGCTAAGATTACGGTGGCCGCGCCGGTGACGGCGTCGCCGCCCGCGTACACGCCTTCGCGGCTGGTCAGGCCCGTTGCTTCGTCGGCGATGATGCCGCCCCACTTCTGGGTTTCCAGGCCCGCGGTGGTGGACTTGATCAGGGGATTGGGGCTGGTGCCCAGGGCCATGATCACGCAGTCCAGGTCGAGTTCAAACTCGCTGCCCTCCTTGGGCACGGGACGGCGGCGGCCGGAGGCATCCGGCTCGCCCAATTCCATCTCCTGGCACTTGGCGCCGCGCACCCAGCCCTGCTCGTCGCCCAAAATCTCCAGGGGATTGGTGAGGAACTTGAACACGATGCCTTCTTCCATGGCGTGCTCCACTTCCTCCCGGCGGGCGGGCAGCTCGGCTTCGGTGCGGCGGTACACCACGGTCACGTCGGCGCCCAAACGGCGGGCGCAGCGGGCCGCGTCCATGGCCACGTTGCCGCCGCCTACCACGACCACGCGCTTGCCGTGCTGGATGGGGGTGTCGCTGCCGGGGGTGTAGGCTTTCATTAAATTGATGCGGGTCAGGAATTCGTTGGCGGAATATACGCCCTTCAAGTTCTCGCCGGGGATGTTCATGAACTTGGGCAGGCCCGCGCCGGAGCCAATGTACACGGCCTCGAAGCCGTATTCCTGCATGAGCTCGTCGATGGTGATGGTCTTGCCGATTACCACGTTGGTTTCGATCTGCACGCCCAAATCCTTTAAGGTGTCGATTTCCTTCTGCACGATGGTCTTGGGCAGGCGGAATTCGGGAATGCCGTACACCAGCACGCCGCCCGCCAAATGCAGGGCCTCGAACACCGTGACGGCGTAGCCCTTTTTCGCTAAATCGCCCGCGCAGGTGAGGCCGGAGGGGCCGGAGCCGATCACGGCCACCTTGTGCCCGTTGGCGGCGGGTTTTTCCGGCTTTTCGGTGCTGTGGGCGTTATGCCAGTCGGCGGCGAAGCGCTCCAGGCGGCCGATGCCCACCGGTTCGCCCTTGATGCCCCGCACGCACTTGCTTTCGCACTGGCTTTCCTGGGGGCACACCCGGCCGCACACGGCGGGCAGGGAGGAGGACTTGGCGATGATCTGATAGGCGGCTTCAAAGTCGCCTTTCGCCATTTCCTGAATGAATTCGGGAATGTGGATGCGCACCGGGCAGCCGCTGACGCAGGGATGATTCTTGCAGTTCAGGCAGCGCTTGGCTTCGTCGATCGCCGTTTCGGCGGTATAGCCCAGGGCCACTTCCTTAAAATTTCGGCTGCGCTCGTCGGGGGCCTGGGAGGGCATGGGATTCTTCTGCATCGCCATATTGGGCATGTTATTTCGCCTCCTTGAACAGATTGCAGGCTTCCTCGTAAGCGTGGCGCTCGAAGTCCTGATAGGTGCGGCCCCGGGCCATGGCCTCGTCGAAGTCGATTTCGTGGCCGTCGAATTCCGGGCCGTCCACGCAGGCAAATTTGGTTTTTCCGCCGACCGTCAGGCGGCAGCCGCCGCACATGCCCGTGCCGTCGATCATGATGGGGTTCATGCTGGCGATGGTCTTGACGCCGTACTCCTTCGTCAATCTGCACACGAATTTCATCATGATGAGGGGACCGATGGTGATGACTTCGTCGTACTGTTCGCCGGATTCGATCAGCTTTTTCAGCGCGTCGGTGACCAGGCCCTTTTCGCCCCAGCTTCCGTCGTCGCTCATGCGGAGGAACCTGGAGCTGTGGGACGCGAACTCGTCCTCCAAAATGACCAGATCTTTATTGCGGAAGCCCGCGATGGCGTGCACCTCCGCCCCCTGCTCAAACAGCTTTTTGGTCACAGGGTAGGCGATGGCGCAGCCCACGCCGCCGCCCACCACGGCCACCTTTTTGAGGCCCTCGGTGTGGGTGGCCCGGCCCAGGGGGCCAACGAAATCGTGGATATAATCGCCCGCGTTCAGGTGGTTCAGCTTTTCCGTGGTGGCGCCCACGATCTGGAAGATGATGGTGACGCTGCCGGTTTCCCGGTCAAAGTCCGCCACGGTGAGGGGGATGCGTTCCCCGTTTTCATCCACCCGCAGGATAATAAACTGGCCCGGCTCCGCCTTGCGCGCCACCAGCGGCGCGTCTACCCGCATGAGGGTGACGGTGGGGTTCAGGATTTTCTTTTCCAGAATTTTGTTCACGGTTTGCCCTCCTTTTTTGATCACCGGACGGCAAACGCCCGGTAAACGCGCCCGGCATGGCGCTTCCTGCCCATTATAGCAGATATTCCGGAAAAAACATGGGGGAAACAAAATAAAAGCAATTTTTCTTGACGGGTTTTTCTGGAAGCGGTATTATTAAACAGGTTGGATTTTATTTTAAGGAAGAACGGATGCGATTTTTTTGGAAGAAAACCAACGCGTAAACGAAGCGCCCGCCTCGCCGGAAGCCTCTGCCGAACAGAAGGACGCAGGGAAAAAGCGCCCGCCGCGCCAGCAGGCGGAAATTCTGAACATCAGGAAAAGAAAAAAGAACGCCGCGAAAAAAGACGCGCAGGGGAAACGCCTTCCCCGCCGGGAAGTGGTGGTGCAGCAGGATATCCGGTATCGCGGCCCCCTGTCCTACCGGCACATGATGATCCTGGGCTGGCTGTGCCTGATTCTTTCGCAGGTGAGCTTTATCCTCAGCACGGCGGCCAAATTCGAGCCCGAAACGGTGAAGCCGTTTGCCGGGCTCATCAGCGTAGGCGATTTTGTGAGCCCCCTGTTCATGCCCTTCCTGCTTTTAGCCAACTTTTCCAAAATCCTGTCGTCCAAGCAGCAGTTCAAATCCCTGCTGCTCAGGTTCGGCGGCCTGGCCGTGCTCATGGGGGTGGCTATGCCCCTGGTCTACGAGCATTACGTGAAGGGGATCGCCAAAACCGCCGCGCAGTTTGAACCCACGCTGGGCGACCGTTTCCTGGTTTTATTCCAGGAACGGGTATTCCCGGACGGGTATATAGCCTATAATATCTTTATCGACCTGTTCCTGTGCACCCTGTTCATGTTCTTCCTCACGTACCATTTCAAGCGCCCCGTTCGGAAGGGATGGGTCGTCTGCTTCCGGCTGCTGGCCATTCTGCCTGTGGCGTATGAATTGGCCAGCATCGTGCTGAAAACCCTGTGCAAGAACGGCAACATCACCCTGCCTTTGTACGCTTCGCCCTTCCTGACCACCAAACCGCCCATGACCTTCGCCGCGTTTATCGCCCTGGCGCTGTTCATCAAACGGCGGGAGCGGGTATTCCTCAAAAACGGCAGAACCTACGCCAGGTACCGGAGGGGATAAAAATGCGAGATTGGTTCAAGGCCCGGAATGCCTGGGGTGCGGTTTTTGAATCGATGCCCGATGCAGAAGCCGGAAAATTGGTAAAAGCTCTTTGGAGCTATACCATGACAGGCAAGATCCCCGAATGCGACGGATATATCGGCGGCCTGCTCACTATGATGCGTCTGACGCTTGACCTGGATAAAGAAAAGGAAGATGACATTTCCAGAAAGCGGGCTGCCGCCGGATTGCGTGGCGTTAACCAAAAGTTGGCAAATGCTGCATTTGTAAGCAAAAGTAATCAATTGCCAGCAAATGCAACAAATGTAGCAAACGGGGATAATAAGAATAAGAATAAGAAAGAGAATAAAGAAAAAGAAACAGAATCAG
>CACWWM010000278.1 GCA_902764565.1 uncultured Eubacteriales bacterium | reverse complement strand
TCCCGGATGCCGCCCTCGTAGTGGAAGGTGCGCTCCACGGGCTCTTCGGGCCGCTCGTCCCGCAGCACGATCTTGACGCCCTTGTTCAGGAACGCCATTTCCCGGATGCGGGCTTTCAGCACGTCAAAGGAAAAATCGATGCCGGGGTCGAACACGCCCTCCGGGTTCTCGGCGGAGCGAACGTCCGGCCAAAAGCGCACGGTGGTGCCCGTTTCCTGGGTTTGGCCGATCACGCGCAGGTCGTATTCGATCTTGCCCACGTTGTATTCCTGCTCGTAGATTTTGCCGTCCTGGCGTACTTCCACCCGCAGGTGGCGGGACAGGGCGTTCACCACGCTGGCACCCACGCCGTGCAGGCCGCCGGACACCTTGTAGCCTTCGCCGCCGAACTTGCCGCCCGCGTGCAGCACGGTCAAACAAACCTCCACGGCGGGGCGGCCCATCTTGGGATGGATGCCCACGGGGAAGCCGCGCCCGTTGTCCTTGACGGACACGGAGCTGTCCTTGTGGATGGTCACGATGATTTCCGTGCAGAAGCCCGCCAGCGATTCGTCGATGGCGTTGTCCACGATTTCATATACGCAGTGGTGCAGACCCCGGGCGTCGGTGGAGCCGATGTACATGCCGGGGCGCTTGCGCACCGCTTCCAGCCCCTCCAATACCTGAATCTGAGTCTCATCATAATGAGTAGAGCCTTGCAGCTCCTGGGGATTCGTCATTGTTTCGTCTGCCATAATATCCTCCCAGCGCTTGTCTGGATATGTCCGGCGGATGATTCCGCCATCCACCCAATTATACCACAAAAACGGGAAAAATGGAAGCGTTTCTTCAATATAATATCCGAAAATAAAATGTATAATTTGGCATAAGAAAGGGCCGGACGAAAATGTCCGGCCAAGATGATGCGGAAAAGGTTCTTTTTTACGCCGTCAGCGCCCTGCGCAGGGCGGCCATATCGCTGAACCGCCAGGGGGTATCGTAATCGGGATAGAAGCCCTCGGGGTCGAACAGCGCGCAGGCGATGCCCGCGTTTTTCCCCGCGTCCAGGTCGATATCCCGGTCGCCCAGCATCACGCATTGGGCGCGGTCCAGGCCGTGCTTCTGAATCAGGAAATTCAGGGCGTCCGGCGCGGGCTTGGCAGGGAAGCCGTCCAGGCTGGTCACGGCGTCTGTGAACAGGCCCTCCAGCCCGTCGTATCGCAGCCATTTGGCCGCGCTGGCCCCCCGGTGGGTGTACAGGTAATTGCGCCCGCCGCCGTCGATGACGGCCTGCAGGGTTTCCCGGACGCCCGGATAGGGGCGGATGGATTCGGGGCCTTCCGTTTCGCTGTGCAGGTGGTAAGCGTCCAGGAAAGCGTCCTTTTCTACGCCCAGGGGCGCGGCGAAGGTGCGCCAGCAGGTGTCCAGGGATCGCTTCACCACGGGATATACCGCGTCATAGGAAGCCGAGGCCCCTGCGTCCCGAAGGGCATTGAGGCAGGCCCGGGTGATGCGGCCATAGGTATCGTACAGCGTTCCGTCAAAATCCCAGAAGAAGTGACGGCAGATCATGGCTTGTATTCAGGCAGTACGCTGGTGCAGTGGGGGCAGCGGGTGGCCTTGATGCTTACGGAAGAGCAGCAGAAGGGGCAGTCCCGGGTGGTGGGGGCGGCGGGCGCTTCGGGCTTCTTGTTCAGCTTCTTGGCGCCGTTCACGGCCTTGATGATGAGGAACAGCACCAGGGCAGTGAGGATGAATTCCACCAGCACGCCCAGGAAGCTGAGCAGGCTTCCCGCAAAGCCCGTGCCGCCGCCTTCCATCTTGGGCAGGGAATCCAGCAAGGGCTGGAGGAAGATATCGATCACGGCGGTGACCACTTTGCCGAACGCGCCGCCGATGATGACGCCGACCGCCAGGTCGATCACGTTGCCTTTGAGGGCAAAGTCCTTGAATTCCTTGATGAGCTTCTTGAACATGCGTATATCCTTCCTTTCACGGATTTTTTGTTGGGTAAATTATACCACGAATCCGGCAATGGAGCAAGAAAAATACACGTTTTTGCTGAATTTTTATCGAATATTAACGGCTGGTCACATATTATCATTTTCCGGGGCCTCCGCGGCCCCGGACCCGCGCCAGAGGGGTTCCCCCTCTGGACACCAATAGGCGAAAAAACTTGTTTTATAGAACAAACAACTTCCGCCTGTTGCCGGGAATGCGAAAAGCATGGGCTTCTGGCCTAAGAAAGCCGGAAAAAACCCAAGGGAGAAAGCGTGCTTCCTCCCTTGGGTTTATTTCCGGGCTTTCCCCGGATGCGCTGCATCCGGGTTGGCGTCTTTTAGACGCCAGGCCAGAAGCATATTGACGCCGAGCATTGTCCTCCCGTCTGCGCAGCAGCGGGACATTGCTTGTTTATCCCGTCGGGCTTATTCCGCAGGAGAGGGGTCAAGGGGGTTCAACCCCCTTGTGGTGGTTTGGAGGCAACGCCTCCAAGGCTCCCTTTGCTTTAAACCTTGGCCAGTTCCACGGCGATTTTGGAGGCCAGGCGCACGTTGTTCAGCACCAGCTGGATGTTGGAGGCCAGGGATTCGCCGCCGGTCAGCTCGCACACCCGCGCCAGCAGGAAGGGGGTGATGGCCTTGCCCTTGACGTGCTGTTCGTTGGCTTCCCGCAGGGCCTGGTCAATGGCGGCGTTGATGGTATCGGCGGGCATGGCATATTGTTCGGGGATGGGGTTGGTGATCAGCATGCCGCCGGGATAGTCCATTTCCCGCTGGGCGCGGATGAAGGAAGCGATTTCGGCGGGGGAGTCCGCCCGGTAATCCACGGAGAAGCCGGAGTGCGGCGTATAGAAGGCGGGCAGCTCCTTGGTCTGGTAGCCCAGCACGGGCACGCCCTTGGTTTCCAGGTATTCCAGGGTCAGGCCCAGATCCAGGATGGACTTGGCCCCGGCGCAGATGACCGCCACGGGGGTATGGGCCAGTTCCTCCAGGTCGGCGGAAATATCCATGGTGGTTTCCGCGCCGCGATGTACGCCGCCGATGCCGCCGGTGGCGAAGATTTTGATGCCCGCCAGGGCGGCGATGATCATGGTGGCCGCCACGGTGGTGGCCCCGTCGGCCTTTTTCGCTACCAGGATGGGCAGGTCGCGGCGGCTGGCTTTGGTCACTTTCGTGCCCTCCCGGCCTAAGTAGTCGATTTCTTCTTCCGTCAGCCCGGCGCACAGCTTGCCGCCGATCACGGCGATGGTGGCGGGCTCCGCCCCGCATTCCCGGGCGGCGGCTTCGCAGCGCAGGGCCGTTTCCACGTTCTGGGGATAGGGCATGCCGTGGGAAATGATGGTGCTTTCCAGGGCGATCACGGGGCGGCCTTCTTTCAGGGCCGCTTCCACCTTGGGGGAGAGCTTGATATGCTGATTCAGGGTCATATTGATCGTTCCTTTCTGGTTCTTTTCAGTTTACAGATGGCACAATTCCGGGTCGATGGCCCCGAAGCGGTTGATGTGCAGCACGGCGTATTTGCCGTCGTTCACCGCGCCGGGGTTCAGGAGAAGGATACCGCTTCGCCATTCCATTTTCTGATAATGGGTGTGGCCGTACAGGGCGGCGGCGCATTTTTCCTCCAGGGCCAGGGAAAGCAGATCGTCGGTGCTCTCCCGCACATGCTGGTAATGCCCGTGGGTAAGCAGGATTTTGGCATTGGACAGGGTGACAAAATCCAGGGTGTCGCTGCGGAA
>CACWWM010000277.1 GCA_902764565.1 uncultured Eubacteriales bacterium | reverse complement strand
GGGCTTCCTTGATCCAGCCCATGCCGATCAGGAACTGGTTAATCAGGCCGTTGCGGGCGAACATCTTGGAAACGTACAAAAGGGAAATGAACTGCGGAATGGCGATGGTGAGCACCAGGATGGTGCGCCAGCCCTTCTTGAACTTGATGCCCTTCTTGTTGATGGCCATGGCCACGAACATGCCCAGGAAATAGTTGGTGAAGGTGGCGAAGAAGGCCCAAATCAGCGTCCAGGAAAGCACTTCGCCAAAGGTGGCGGCGTAAGATTGGGTGTTGCCGCCGCTGCCCGCCGTCCAGGAGAGCATGGTGTTGAAGTTATCCAGGCCCACCCAGGTGAACAGGTTGTTGGTGTAGCCGTTGTGAGCGCCGTCGTAGTTGGTGAAGGCCACCAGGATCATGAACACGATAGGCAGCACGGTGAAGATCAGGATGCCGGTGAGGGGCAGCGCCAGCAGGGTCTTATGGAACTGATCGTCCACCATGGAGCGCAGGTCTTCCTTGCCGCTGCGCAGCTTTTTGCCGGAGGCCAGGATCTTTTCCGCCACCTTGTTCTGCTTGATGTTCACGCGCCAGGTATAGATGAAAGCGACGATGAAGAAGATGGTCAACACGCCATAAAGCAGAATTTTGAAGGAGTTGTCGTGATAGGCCGTTACTTCCACGTCCAGGATCAGGTCATATTCCTTGGTGGGGCCCAAAGTGCCCAGGGAAGGCAGCATGGAAAGCCAATAGCTGCCGGTGAGGATCATATAACCGATAAAGACCACTTCAAACAGCAGGAACAGCAAGCCGCGCAGGATTTGTCCCCGGGCCAGGCAGCCAAAGCCCATGACCACATAGGAGCATTTGGTTTTCCAGTCGCCGTGGGCGAAGGTGGAACCGATATCGGCAAATTCCTTCCCGATGGAAACGAAGGCCGATTTGATGGCGTTCCAGATGGTCAGGCCCAGGTTTTTGAAAAACGTGGGGATGCCCAGCACAATGCTCATCAGGCCGTAAATTTTCTTTTCGGTCCTGCTCAGCCGCAGGGTTTCCATTGCGTTGCCGCTGGTGTAAACGCCGTACAGCTTATCCCATTTCGCCACGCAGCCGACGGTAAGCGGCACGATGATCACGGCGGCGATGATGCCGCTGACCCACAGGGGCACGCCGATGCCGGAAAAAATGCCGCCGACGATCAGGTAAATCAGGGCTCCCATCAGCACCACGCCAATGGCGGCCAGAATTTTGATCCATTCGCCCGCGCCGCTTTGCCGGCCCTGTTTCATATCATTCGTCATACCTTCACATTCCTCTCCTTACGCGAAGCCGGCCCAGCGCTGCGCCGTGCTTCGCAATAAGCGTTCATGGAACTTTTTATGAAAAGGGCCGGAGCCAAGATGAATCAGCTCCGGCCCTCCGAATTGCCCATTGCCGGATTACCTAATCAAGCAATGGAAAGCGGCTTATTCGGCCACGGTGCTCACTTCGCCGGTGGATTCGTTGAACAGCACATAGTAGGTGCCCGCTTCTTCCACCTTGAAGTTGTCGGCGGGGAAATTGTTGTCCCAGCTCAGGCCCTGGCGCACCTTGAATTCGGTGCCGGCGTCCATGGCGAAGGCTTCGTCAGTCTTCCATTCGGAAGCGGAGATCTTGGTCATGGGGAAGTCGTTATCCCACATGGTGCCAGCCACCGCACCGATCAGGGTCCAGCCGAACTTCACGTCGTCGCTCATGGTGAACAGGCTGGCGATCTTGTCGGTGTAGTTGTCCAGGGCGGCCTGCAGACCGGCTTCGTCTTCGGCGTTCTTCACGTCGTCACCAATGACCTTGGCAATGTCCCACCAGGAGCCGTGGATCTGGCCCTGAGGAATGGAATAGGGGCTCTGAGCCAGCAGGGCGGCCAGGCCGGGATTAGCCTGCACGGCGTCGGACTGCTGCACGGCGATGTTGGAGGGGCCCCAGGCCAGCGCTTCAAAGCGTTCCATCTGGCACTTTTCGCCGGTCAGGTACAGAGCCAGCTGATTCAGGGCAGCCTGCCGCACGGCATCAACCTGAGGCTTCACGCCCAGCAGCTTGCAGCCGTTGAAGGAACCAAGGTGATATTCCTTACCGTCCACTTCAAAGGAGGGCAGATCGGCAACGCCCATGTTGTCGCCCAAGATGCCTTCCACGGTGGTGTAATCCCAGGTGCCGGTCACGACCACGGCAGCGCCGGAGGCGAATTCAGAGCCCTGAGAGGAGGACAGATGATAAGGAGAAGAAACCAGCTTCTTCATGCCCTTCACGGCGATCAGGCCCTGGGGGCTGTTGAAGGTATCATACACTTCGATGAAATTGCCGTCGTCATCGGTGGTCCATTCGGACACGCAGCCCGTGCCGAAGAAGAAGGAAGGCGTATAGTAGGAATTGCCCTTAATGGCGAAAGCGAAGTACTTCTGATTCGCTTCGCAGTCCGCGATGATGGCTTCCATGGAATCGATATCCGCTTCGGGGATGACGGACTTGTCATAGTACATGAAGTAGCCGTTATCGGCGGTCATGGGGTAAGCGTACAGCGCTTCGCCGGAGGTGGCGGCGGCCACAACGCCCGCGGCGTTGTCGGCAGTCACGGTTTCAGCAGCTTTCACGCCAAGCTGTTTCAGCGCGCCAGCCTGCACCAGACGGGCGAACTGATCCTGCGCGAAGCAGAAAATGTCGGCGCCCGCGGTCACGTCGGTGATCATCTGCGTGGCGGCCGTGTCTTCGCCAACGGGTTCAACGGTGGCGTTGAAGGTGATGCCCAGGGTGTTGGTGTCGTTGAAATCTTTCACCTGCTGGCGGAACAGATCGACTACCTTTTCAGCAGCCCAAATGGTGATGTCATAGGTGCCCGCCACACTGGAAGCGCTGGCAGAAGCAACCATGGACAGCGCCATGACCACGGTGAGCAGGATCGCAAGGAACTTTTTCATACAAGTATCTCCTTTCTATATTTATCTCAAGCCAAAACGGCCCTTGATTCGTGAGGGTGGGAAACACTTTTTTCTTTGTCTATTTTTCCATGCAAGATTCTACCGCTTTTTTTCCGGTTTGTCAATCCGTTTCTTTGAAAAAATCAGGGAAAGTTTCCATTTTTTTCACAGCTTATTTGTATAAACCAAACAGGCACAGTGCGGCGTCCACGGCGGCGTTATCCACGGCGTTTTCGTTTGCCTTCAGGTGAACGGATCGATTGCCAAAGAATAAATAATAATCCTCTTTTACCCCGTTGGAACCGGTGTATTGAATGCAGTTTTTCGCTATGCCTTGGTCAGCGGCGGCGTTATAAGCGCGAACGCCGTAAACCACGCCGCCGATTTCCAGAAGATGCGCTTGATCTTTCATTTCCTCCGGCAGGGGGCGAAACCATTCCTGATAGGTTTCCACATGGGACGAAGGAACGATGAACAGATCGGCCCCGGTGAGCGCGGCGCTGTCGAACATGGCGTAATCAAAGGGCCGCACCTTCACCATGCGCACCTTTCCCCCAAGCATTTCTTCCAACAGAACGGCCAACCGGGTGGCCTCCGGCGTTTCCGCGTCCACACACAGGGTAAGCTTCTCGGCGGGCGGCGCGTCGGTGATCAGGTTGAAAACGAAGCCCCATAAAAAGATGCTGAGCATGAGCCACAGAATCAGCAGAGGGATCAGGGCAATCACTTTACGAAAGGTTCTCATGGCAGCACCTCGATGGCCGTGATGAATTTCCGCACCGTGCGGACGCGCACCCG
>CACWWM010000276.1 GCA_902764565.1 uncultured Eubacteriales bacterium | reverse complement strand
AACGGCGGAGCTTCGGCCTACGCCCCGGCTTTCGATCTCCGCATCAATCCGTCAGCCTGTCACAACCGAGGAAGCGGCCATCGCTTACGCGAAAAAGGTGTGGAGCCTGCCAGAAACAGGCGCGCCGGATACGAGCAATCAAAAGTGGTATCTGGTGACGCCGTTTACCGACAGCGACAGTATCCGTGTTAATTGCGGCTACACAGAAAACGACTACACCTGCAACGCAGCATTTGACCGCCAAGGCAATCTATTGGCGCTGCACAACGGCCTGACCGACCCGGACAACCTGTATGGCGCGGATCGTTACACCCTGACCGAGGATGAACAGAAGGCGCTGGGGGATGATCTGCTCGCCTTCCTGCGGGCCGTGAACCCGGAGCAGGCGGAACGGGTGAACCATATCTACCAATACAGCGAGAGCTTTATGGACAATCAACGGTACGCCTATTTCACCTTCTGGCAGGATGAGCGGGGGCACGACAATTTTTCCGACCACGTGGCGGACATCATCGTGGAAATATCGCCCGCCGTGCGCATCGTGCATGTCACGGTGGGAGAAAGCGGCATGGACGGCAACGGCTGACAGAAACAAAAGACACGATAGAAAAGCAGGGGGTGAGCCCATGGAACTGACAGGGAACGTCGCCTATGCGGATATCGATTCCCGGGAGTCCGTTCTTTCCCGTTGGTTTGACGCTTACGGCACCGACGTGCTCAGGCTGTGCTGCTTCTACTTGGGCAGCCGTGCCGACGCGGAGGACGCGGCGCAGGAAACGTTTCTGAAAGCCTGGAAGCATATGGAGCATTTTCAGGGACGCAATCAGTGCACGCCCAAAACCTGGCTCATGAAGATCGCCTGCAACACCTGCCGGGATCACCTGCGCCGGGCCTTCCGAAAGCATGAAGTGCCCAAGGCCGATTTATCCGCCTTTATCCAGGCCGATTCTGATGATCGGGAACTGATCCTGGATGTGATGAATCTGCCGGAAAAGTATCGGGCTGTTATCCTGCTTTTCTATCTGCAAAGCATGACCGTGCGGGAAACCGCCCTGGCGCTGCATATCAGCCCATCCACCGTATCAAGACGGCTGGAAAAGGCCATGGGATTACTGAGAAGCTGAACCACAAGGATTCACAGAAGGAAGGTGAAAGCATGCGTATAGGAAATAGAAAAGGAATATTGGCCCTTGCTCTGGCTTTATTGCTGCTGTTTTCCTGCGCTTCGGCGCAGGCCATCGGCATCCGGGAGTTTGCGGAAAACTGTCTGACGGAGGTGCTGGGCTATACAGCGGACGAAATAAAGGATTTTGTGTTTGAAACCCGGGAGGACGGCGTGCTCGCCTATTGGCCCAAGGAGCATCCCTCCTGGGTCTATACCACCGCTTACAAGAATAACGTCCCCCTGGATTCCACAACGCCCTTCGATACGGGCTATACCGGCTTCTGCGGGGAAAACGCCGTGCGGGAGTTGCTGCGAACCATGAAGGAAAAGGGCTGGATTTCCGAATGGAGCGAAGAAAGCAAAAATGCGCTCCTGGACGCCTGCCAGGAAAACAATGTGCGAATCAGCACGGAAATGTACCTCTCCGAATCCGCGGCCCAGGGCTTGCAGGGCTTTTTTGAAAGCTGCTACGGCCCTGCGGCAGGCTGGACGGACGCGCTTTTTGAACTGCGGGACAGCGTGTTCGCGGAGTCTGGCTTGACGATGGAAGAATCACCCTTCCACGTGCCGGGCGTGCGCAGAATCAGCCGCCGGAATATCTACCAAAGCGATTTGACCCGCACCTACACGCTGTTTGAGGGTGAATACCCGGACGAATTGAAAGCGGCGTTTTCCGATCCCCATCTGACTGGCTGGACGTGCCACAGCGGCGCACTCTCCTTCGACGAAAGCAGGGAAAAGCCGGGCAAAGGAACCGGCAAAGGGTTAGCGGCCTTTGAAAAGGATGGGAAAAGGCAGCTTACGCAATTAAGCTGCCTGAACGGTCAATGGACAATCAATCCCCTGGGGACGAACGCCGTGTATCCAACCGGCGATTACCGGGTGACCTACGACCTCCAGCATAATGCTTTTGCCGTACAGTATCGGCTGAATGATGATGAAACCGCCGCGTTTTACCTGTCCCCGAATCAGGCGAAGCGGGAGCATTCCACGCTGTGTTCTACCGTCATCAACAGCTACGAACGGGTGAACCGGAAAACCGGGGAGGCGGTCTGGATCGGCTTGTACGGTTCCGGCATGCCCACCTGGAACAAAGAACTGCCGCTGGATGAAATTGTTGCCAATTTTCCAAGATACCTGGGCGTTATACCCATAACAGAATTTCCAACCACCCTGGAAGGCGCCCGGCATTCCGTCTTTCCCGGGCTGCCGGAGGGTTACGTCTATTCCGGCGGCGTGAACCTGCGCACGCAAAGAAGCAGCCGTTCCGCCTCCCACGGCGTGCTGAACGCCGGAACGCTGCTGCCCGTGCTGGAAAGGTTGCCCGGCGATCCCAGCGAATGGATCCGCACGAAGGTGGGCTTTTTAGAGGGCTTCGTGGTGGAGACCTATGTGGGTGAGGGCCAGACCCAAACGGCCAGGCTGAGCGCCCTGCCCGTGGCGGAAACGGCGAAAGAGATTGCGCTCAAAAAAGGCACAGGCCTGTTTGACGGAACGGTTCAGGCCCTGCCCGCCGGAACGAAGATGCACGTCATTATCGAAAACGGCGACTGGCTGTATGTGGACGTGCCACGGGAAGAAATTGGGTTCCTTATGGACGTAGACGGCACCTTCGGCTATGTGCGCAAGGCTGACGTGACCTTCCTGTCCATCATCCCGGGGTTGGATTGGGCGGAGTGACTTAAAGAGAAGTGCGCATTTCATGAAGCGATTGCTTCCATTGCTTCATGAAATGCTTTTATTTATGATACAAAGCTCTTGTTTATCAAATTTTTTGGATTACCATCGATATATGTCATATTCGCTTCGTCTATATAAGTGTAAGGGAGGTGATTGCCAGATGGAGGCTGTCAAGGATCCGGGCAGCGGACGCAACGAAGCCATCGAAAGATTGGTGAAAGAATGGCAGTTGCCGCTTCTTCGCCTTTGCTATATTCAGCTGCATGATAAAGCACTGGCGGAGGACGCGGTACAGGAAACCTTCGCCAAGGCATTTCGTGGATGGGCTCAATTTAGAGGTCAAAGCAGCGAAAAAACATGGCTGACAACAATCGCTGTGAATACCTGCAAAGATTTGCAGCGCAGCGCATGGTTCCGCCATACTGATCGGCGGGTAACGCCGGATATGCTGCCGGAAGCGATCATTCAGCCGACGGAAACGAATCTGGATTTGACCCTGGCCGTCATGAATTTGCCCAAGAAGTATCGGGAAGCCATCATGCTTTACTATTACCAGGACATGGATGTAAGAGAAATTGGAACGATATTGGGCATTGCCCAATCATCCGTATCCAACCGATTGAAGAAAGGCAGAGAGCTGCTGCGAAAAGCGTTGGAAGGGAGGATTTGACATGAGCGAAAAAATGGATCGGAAAGCGTTTCATACAGCCATCGACACGACCCTTTCCGGATTGCAGGAGAATCCTTTTCTCTACCAGCGCGTGATCGCGCAGGAAAGCAGAAAGGATGGAATCATTGTGAAAAAAAGATTATCGGTTGGCCTTGTGATGGCCATTGTGTTGATGCTTATTACAGTAACGGCCCTGGCCGCCGGGATCATCTTTG
>CACWWM010000275.1 GCA_902764565.1 uncultured Eubacteriales bacterium | reverse complement strand
CCGGGCAAACCGTCCGCTATACGCAAAACGGGCAGGAAAAAACCGCCCGGGTCACCGGCGTGGCTCCGGACGGCGGCTTGATGATTCAGATTCAGGACGATACCGGCCCCCATACCCTGCGCACCGGCGAAGTGACGCTGGGGAGCGATGCGTTTGAAGGGCTTTTATAGCTTCAAATTCGTTTGCTATACAGGCATCCGCAGTAATCCTGCCGGTACAGATCGTATTCCTTGGATAATTGCAGGGAGCGCAGGTAGCCGTTTTTCTTTTTGAAATCGGCCATCAGGTACTTGACCCCCGCTTCCCGCCCGGCGGCTTCCCCGATGCGGTTCACGTTGTCCGCGTTCTTGTGGGGGCTGACGGACAGGGTGGTGGTGAAGTATTCAAAGCCGTGGGCCTTGGCCTGCCGGGCGGTTTCCGTAAGCCGCAGGGCGAAGCAGGCCAGGCACCGGTCTCCCCCCTCCGGACAGTCCGCCATGCCCTCCGCGAAGGCGGCGAAGGCGGCGTGATCGTAATCGCAGGGCAATAGCGCCACGTTGCCCGGCAGCAGCTTCAAAAGCCGCTCCTGCTCGGAAAGCCGGTGGCGGTATTCCTCCTCCGGCTCGATGTTGGGGTTGTAGTACAGTACCGTCACCTGAAAATGCGCCGTCAGCCTTTCCAGCACCGCGCTGGAGCACGGGCCGCAGCAGCTGTGCAGCAGCAGGGTGGGCCTTCTGCCCGCCAGGCGCTGAATTTCTTCTTCCATTTCGATTTGGTAATTGCGCTTCATAATGCCTCCGTATGCGTCGGAATATGGAACTGTTCAGTCGCTAAATCAATCACTAACGAGGACGAGGCAGGGGGCTTCTTCAGCCCCCTCAACCCCTGAACCAAGGGCCTTCGGCCCCTGGACTCCATCCCAGAAAAGCTTGACGGCATATGGTTTCTGGCCCGGCCGCTGAAAGCGGCCATCCCGGATGCTTTGCATCCGGGGAAAGCACGGGAATAATCCCCAGGGGAAAGCAAGCTTTCCCACTGGGATTTTCCCGGCTTTCCTTGGGCCAGAACCCCCACAAATTTTCGTAATCCCAGCGCGGCAGGCGGATGTTGTTGGTATTCCCAACAGCGTTCTTTCGCCAAGTGGGATGCAAGGGATGAAATCCCTTGCCGCGGGGGTCAGGGGCCGCGGAGGCCCCTGCTCCGTAAGTAACTTAAAGTGTTCTTGAGAGCACATCAGCCGAACAATGACCGCAACACTTGAAAAGAGGTGCTTTCGATTTGCAGGAAACCGTGATCCGGGACTGGGAAGGTTTGCAGTCCGCCATTTTTCAGGACGTATGGGACCCATCCATCCTGCGCTACCGCAACAACTGCGTATACCGGGGCATGGCCGACCTGCGCTGGGGCCTGCTGCCCAGCCTGAACCGGGCCTGCGGCCACGACCTGACGCTGGAAAAGCCCATGCTGCGCTCCTTTAAGAAGTACGGCTACGCCGATCTGCGCACCGTTTCCTCCTTCTGGCAGCTTTTGGCCATGGCCCAGCAGTTCGGCCTGCCCACCCGTCTGCTGGACTGGACGTATTCTCCCCTGGTGGCGGCCCATTTCGCCACGGAGGATCAGACCGCCTACGACCGGGACGGGGTGATCTGGTGCGTGAACGTGGATCAGATGAACCTGCTGCTGCCGGAGCGCCTCAAGGACATGCTGCGGGCGGAGCGGTGCAACATTTTCAGCATGGAAATGATGGATCGCGTCGGTGATGGGTTCGACGCGCTGCAGGCTGTTTCCTCCAATTCCTTCGGCCTATTTTTTGAACCGGCCAGCGCGGTGAACCGCATCGCCAACCAGTACGCCCTGTTTTCCCTGTGCAGCGACCCCACCGCCACCCTGGACACCCTGCCCGGCGCCACTTCCTGCTTCCGCCGCATCGTGATTCCCGCCCGGGTGAAGCTGGAGATCCGGGACAAGCTGGACTACATCAACATTTCCGAGCGCATGATCTATCCAGGCCTGGACGGCATCTGCAAATGGATCACCCGGCGCTACGCCGCCTTAGGGCCTTTATACAACAGCAAAATCGACGAATAAGGAGCGCATATGAGCAGAACCAGCACGGTGGAGCTGACCAACCTGTGCCTGATCTACCGGGAAAACAAAATCCTGGTGGAGGAAAAAACCTGGCGGGGCCAAAAAGGCATCATTTTCCCCGGCGGCCACGTGGAAAAGGGCGAATCCCTTTTAGCTTCCGTGATCCGGGAAATGCAGGAGGAAACGGGGCTCACCATCGAGCACCCCATCCCCTGCGGCTTTAAGGACTGGTTCAACGACGACGGCTCCCGCTATCTGGTGCTGCTGTACAAAACCGACCGGTTCAGCGGCGAGCTTCGTTCCTCGGAGGAAGGCCGGGTGTTCTGGACAACAAGAGAGGAATTTGAGCGCCTGCCCGTTATCTGGAACATGCGGGAGATCCTGCAAATCCTGGATGCGGACGAATACAGCGAATTTTTCTGGCCCGAAGGAGCCGACGAAGGCGTCCTGTTAGGATGATTCCATCTGCACTTTTCACTTTCCACTTTTTTCTTTTGAACAAAACACCAAGGAGGAATGAATCATGTCCCGCCCCGACAACCGGAAACCCAACGAGCTGCGCCCCTGTGAAATCACCGTGGGCTTTGTGGGCACCGCCGACGGAAGCTGCCTGATCCGCTGCGGCGGCACGCGGGTGATCTGCACCGCGTCCATCGACGAAAGCGTACCCCCCTTCCTGAAAGGCAAAAACGTGGGCTGGCTGACCGCCGAATACAGCATGCTGCCCGCCTCCACGGGCCGCCGCAAGGCCCGGGACGGGGTGAAGAAGGACGGCCGGGGCGTGGAGATCAGCCGCCTGATCGGCCGGGCCCTGCGCCAGGCGGTGGATCGCCGCTTTTTAGGCGAGCGCACCATCACCATCGACTGCGACGTGCTGGAAGCCGACGGCGGCACCCGCACCGCCTCCATCACCGGCGGCTTCGTGGCGCTGGTGTGCGCGGTGGACAAGCTGCTGAAGCAGGGCAAGCTCAAGGAAAGCCCCATTGTGCATCAAATCGCCGCCGTCAGCGCGGGCATCGTGGACGACGTGCCCTGCCTGGATCTTTGCTATCTGGAGGACAGCGCCGCCCAGACGGATATGAATTTCGTCATGGACGAAACCGGGGCCTTTGTGGAATTGCAGGGCACCGGGGAGGGCCGGGCCTTCTCCCGGGGCGAACTGAACGAGATTTTGGCCCTAGGCGAAAAGGGCATCGACGAGCTGCACGAAAAGCAGCGGGAAGCCCTGGGCGACATGGCCCGCCACATCGCGCCCAAGCGCACCATCGTCATCGCCAGCAACAACGCCCACAAGATTCAGGAAATTTCCCACATGCTGGAGGATCGGCTCAACGTGATCTCCATGGCAGAAGCGGGCTTTACGGACGAAATCGACGAAAACGGCGAAACCTTTGAGGAAAACGCCGCCATCAAGGCCCGTGCCGTGGCCAAGGCCACCGGCTACTGCGCCCTGGGCGACGACAGCGGCCTTTCCGTGGACGCCCTGGATGGCGCTCCCGGCGTCCATTCCGCCCGGTACTGCGGCCGCCACGGGGACGACAAAGCCAACAACGATCTTTTGATCGCCAACATGGCGGACATCCCCCAACATGGCGGACATCCCCGCCGAGGACCGCACGGCGGAATTCGTGTGCGCCATGGCCCTTTCCCTGCCCAACGGCGATGTGACCACCGTGCGCGGCGCGTGCCCCGGCGTGATCACCTTTACCCCCCGGGGCGAGGGCGGCTTCGGCTACGACCCCTATTTTGAGTATTTAAGCGGCGAAACCTTTGCCGAAATGGCCCAGGAGGAAAAGAACCAGATCAGCCACCGGGCCAACGCCATGCGGCAGATGCTGCCCTATCTGGAGGAATTATAATTGGCTGACGGAAAAATCCTGGGCTCCTGGAGCGGGATGCGGAAGTACCTGGAGCAGGATATGCTGGCGGAGGCGCTGAAAGGCCGGGTGCGCTACGGCTGCACCCGGTACGTGGGCATGGACGGCTGCCATATCTTTGAAATCTGCGTGGACGGAAAGCAGGTCAAGCGTTTTTCCTGGGAAACCGTGAATTCCTGTTTTATTGCCCAAGGCTATGCCCACAAAGAAAAGCCCGGCAGCATTCCGGACTACTGGGCGGATTTTTGGAAGCTGATGGACCAATATCCGCTGGAAGCCCGCGCCGAATACACGGACGATGAATTCTGCCGGGCGCTGACGGCCTATCGGAATCAGGATATTCAGGCGAGCCTTGCTTCCTCCGATCCCATGGTGAATATGTTCGCCCTGCTGGACCGGCGGACGGGGAAACGATCCCTGGAAAAGTTCGGGGAAGAAATGAACCGCCGTCCCCCGTGGCTGCGCTTCTTTTATGAACTGCGAATTCAGGCGGAATGAAAGGATACAGAATCGGTATGCGCATTGTGGCTGTCAGCGATTCCCATGGGGCAGCGGGCCGCCTTTCCACCATCCTGACCGTGGCGGAGCAGGCGGGGCCCATCGACGCCATCTTCCATTTGGGTGACGGGTATTACGATCTGCGGGATCTGGAGGTGGCTTTGCCCCCGGTGTATCAGGTGGCGGGCAACTGCGATCCTTTCCGCAGCGACACCCTGGATTTTGTCACCCTGTCCAATGCCAAAATCCTGCTTACCCACGGGCATTACCAGCATGTGCGGGAGAGCACCGACGATCTG
>CACWWM010000274.1 GCA_902764565.1 uncultured Eubacteriales bacterium | reverse complement strand
CCCGGCCTGGACCGGCGCATTACCGACGCGGAATACCGCCGGGTGCTGGAACACTTCGAGGCATTGAAGCTTACAGGGTATACCCAGGAAAAGGAAAGCGCCGACGCGGCGTATACGCCGCCCTTTGATCTGACCGGCGTATAAAAGGAGAAAAAGGAAATGAATCATTACGAAGTCTTTACCGCCTGCTTTCCGGAATTGGAGCTTTCAAAAGAAGCCTTTGAGCATTTGGCAAAGATCACGCCGGAAAATCTGCTGGAATACCGGGAAAACGGTCGGCTGATCGGCTATGCCGTGGCGGACGCCGGGGCCCTGCGCCTTTTGTGCGTGCTGCCGGCAAAGCAGAAGCGGGGGATAGGCTCCCAATTGCTTTGCCAGGCGGAGGAACGAGCCCGGCAGGCGGGCGCGGAGGAAATGGCCGTGGGCGGCGCGGGTTCCCGCCTGCTTCCCGGCATGCCGGACAAGGCGCGGGGATTTTTTGAAAAGCGCGGCTATACCGTAGGCGCGGGCTATGAGGAAATGAAGGGGGATTTAGCGTCCTTCCGGGCGGCGGATTACGACGTGCCCGTGCCGCCGGGCGTATCCTTCGGCTGGTATCGCGGGCCCCTGGAAGCGCTGCATGCAGCCGTGGCGGCGGTGGACGAAAGCTGGGTGCAGTATTTCGGGCGTGACAGCCACACCTTCTGCGCCACAGCGGACGGCGAAATCGCCAGCTTCTGCAATGTGGACGTTTGGGAAAACTGTCTGCTCTCCAATGGGAAAAACAAGGTGGGCGCGCCGGGCTGCGTGGGCACCGTGCCCAAGTTCCGCAAAAAGGGCATCGGCTTGAAAATGGTGGCTCTGGCATGCGAAGAGCTGAAAAAACAGGGGTGCGACACCTGCTTCATCCATTACACCGGCGTGGGACGCTGGTACGCCCGCCTGGGCATTCAAACCTTCCTGCCCTGGCATTTCTGCAAAAAGCAGCTTTGACCCGCATGAAAGGGTGAAAAAACGGGGAAAACAAAACGTGCGTATTTCGTCCTTTTTTTCGCCCAAATGTTCAAATACTGTTCAAAATTTTGTAAAAATTCCCGTTTACAATGAGGCCGTACCCTGAAAGGGGGACGAAAAAAGTATTTTACGGATCGTTGATCCGAATGAAAGGAAGGAACAATCATGAGAAAGCATTCTTCTATGTTTTTCGGCCTGTTGGCCGTCGTGCTGGCGCTGGTCATGATCGGCGCCACGGCGCTCACCGCAGGCGCTGCCAGCGGCACCCTGTCCCAGGAGGAAATCGATAAGATCGTAAACACCACCACCGACGCAAGCCAGGTCACCAGCCCCTTTACCGAGGTTGTGAATCAGGTGCGCAACAGCGTGGTGGGCGTAAACAACTACGCCACCACCACCTCCTATTACGGCTACGGCTTCGGCTTCGGCTACGGCCAGCCTGAAACAAAGGAAAGCCTGCAAGGCACCGGCTCCGGCGTGGTCATCAGCGAATACGGCCATGTGCTGACCAACTACCACGTGGTGGAGGGCTCTACCCGCGTCACCGTGACCACCGGTGTGGACGACGAAGAACATGAAGCCACCGTGGTGGGCTACGACGCCGACCTGGATATCGCCGTGCTGGAGGTCAAGGGCCTGGACGTGCCCGCCGTTGTCCTGGGCGACAGCGATCAACTGCAGGTGGGCGAATGGGCCATCGTCATCGGCAACCCCATGGGTGAAAACTACTCCCGTTCCGTCACCATCGGCGCTGTGTCCGGCCTGAACCGTGAAGTGACCGACCGCACCACCGACCGCTACGGCCGCATGACCACCATCACCAACACCATGATCCAGACAGACGCTGCCATCAACTCCGGCAACTCCGGCGGCGGCATGTTCAACATCTTAGGCCAGCTGCAGGGCATTCCCGCCCGGTTCTACGCGGGCTCCGGCTCCGGCTTCTTCTCTTCCGGCTACGATGTGGACAACATCGGCCTGTGCATCCCCATCAACGTGGCCAAACCCCTGATTACCGAAGTGCTGCGGGATTACAACAGCAACGGCACGCAGGCGGCCGCCACGGAAACCGAAAAGCAGACTGCCGATAAGAGCGATTCTCCCCTGTACGGCAAGCCCCGGCTGGGCGTGAGCTACACCTTCATCAGCAACGCCGCCCAGTACGGCCTGCCCACCGGCGCGCTCATCCGCAGCGTGGATGAACTTTCTCCCGCCTCCGAGGGCGGCATTCAGGCCGGCGATATCATCGTGGATATCGACGGTACCCTGATCAATACCCAGAACGCCCTCACCGATAAACTGGCTGAATACAAGACCGGGGATACCATCACCGTGAAGGTATACCGCGACGAAGCTTTGGCCAGCCAGATGGATCAGAGCCGCTGGGATATGACCGACGTGGGCAACGGCAGCTATGTGGACCTGACCGTGACCCTGCGCGTGGTTGATAATATGCAGAGCTGAAAACGTGCTTCCTCCGCCGCCGCCCTTCGGGGCGGCGGTTTTTACAAATGTAAAAAAGCACGCGGAAAGGTTCCTGAAAAAGGCGCAAGATTGACAGAAAAATCGGTTTATGCTATGATATCTATGTGTTTTTGTAAGCATTTACCGGTATTTAGACGTGACCGTAAAAACGGCGTCATTTATTTGGAGGATAAAGCTACGAAACGATATTTTATGATCGCGCTGTGCGCGGCGCTGCTGTGCGTCTGCACCGCTGCTGTGGGGGAAATCTCCGCGCATGACGAAAGCCACCGCATGGCGGAACGCGTGCACGGCGAGCCCTGGGCGGAAAGAACAGGCAGCAGGGAAACGCATGCCCTGATCACAATGTATGACCTTTACTGCGAGGATTGCGGGCAGGTGATCCAGGAAAACGTCCGCAGGGAGGAAACCCAGCAGCCCCACGATTGGCGCGTGACGTGGGAAGAACCCACCTGCACCGAGCCGGGCCGGGGCGTGCGCGTTTGCGCCGTCTGCGGGGAAGAGGACGTGATCGAAACACCGGCTGTGGGCCATTGCTATATGTGGATGGACGTAAGGCTGCCCAACGGGGAAGTTGAAAGCCAGTACGTTTGTACCGTCTGCGGCGATGTGGCGCAAACCCGCGGCCAGTCCTCCGCCCAGGTGAATTATAACAGCACCATCACATCCTTCGGGCCCATGACGCGGGAACTGATCGGCGGCGGCGTATGGAACAGGGTCACGCCGCTGAACCTGGAGGACGAGGGCGTGTTCACCTATCCCCTCATCGCCGGGGATCAGTATACGGTGGGCACCGCCACAGTCATCAACGAAAAAGGCAAACAGGTAATCAGCTATAAACTCAATACGAAGAACATCACCGTGCATACCGAAACCCTGGTGATCTATCCCAGCCTGGAAGCGCTCCGCACCGGTGAAAACGCGGTGGCCGTGGAGTTTAACCAGCCGCTGGAAATAGAGAAATTCTTTGGGGACGATAAGCTTGTGCTGATAGCAATTACCCTGAAAGCGGACTTTGACCCCCGGGATGCGGGGGTTCAGAGCTTCCGGGAGGATAAGGCGCTGATTCACTCCCTGTCCGCACTGATCGACTGATTCATTCAAATCATCCGCACCGGAGGCGAAAACCTCCGGTCAGACCATCGACAAACCCCGGGATGCATCGAAGGGCCCGCAGGCCCTTCGATTTTTAATCCGCAGGGGCCGAAGCGCCCGGAAAACGGTACAGTGTACCGTTTTCAGCGGAGGCCGGGCGGCAGCCCAAGGCGTGTACGTCGCCGGGGCCCGAAG
>CACWWM010000273.1 GCA_902764565.1 uncultured Eubacteriales bacterium | reverse complement strand
GAATGGCGATTTGGAACTGGTCGCGGATCTTGGCGATGTTTTCCATCAGTTCCTCGGTTTCCCTGGGGTTCATGCCCGCCGCCGGTTCGTCAAGCAGCAGGAGCTTGGGATCGGTGGCCAGGGCGCGCACGATTTCCAGGCGGCGCTGGGCTCCGTAGGGCAGGCTGCCCGCTTCCTCGTCGGCCAGCTTTTCCATATCGAAGATGTGCAGCAGCTCCAGCGCCTTTTCGTGCTGCTTGTTTTCCTGAATCCAGTACCGGGGCAGACGCAGGATACCGCTGAACATATCATATTTGATCTGGTTGTGCAGGCCGATGCGCACGTTTTCTTCCACCGTCATTTTATCGAACAGGCGAATGTTCTGGAACGTGCGGGCGATGCCCAGCTTGCTTGCCTGGGTGATGCTCAGGCCGTGCAGGTCGTGCCCGTTGATCAGGGCCGCGCCGCTGGTGGGCTCGTACACCTTGGTGATCAGGTTGAACACGGTGGTTTTGCCCGCGCCGTTGGGGCCGATCAGCCCGGCGATTTCCGTTTTGCCGATGGTCAGGTTGAAATCGTCCACGGCTTTCAGGCCGCCGAATTCAATGCCCAAATGGCGGGTTTCCAGCACGGGAATTTCGTTGATGTCGCGCTCGGGCACGATGCTTTGGGAGGGGATGGGCACCATTTTGGTTTCGCTGCGGCGCTTGACTTTCTCCTGGCTCATTGCGCGTCACCTCCCGTCTTGGATTCCTTCTTTTTGAAGGGGGCGAACAGCCGGTCCGCGAAGGAACGGATGGTGGGATTGTTGGTGAAGATCATCACCAGGATCAGCACCACGGCATAGGCCAGCATGCGGTAATCCGCGAAGGCGCGCAGCACTTCGGGCAGGATGGTGAGCAGGGCGGCGGAAATGATGCTGCCCAGCACGTTGCCCAGGCCGCCCAGCACCACGAACACCAGCACGTTGATACTCTGGTTGAAGGTGAACTGGGTGGGCACCACCGTGGAGGAGTTGAGGCCGTACAGGGCCCCGGCCATGCCCGCCAGCACGGCGGCGGTGACGAAGGCCATCATCTTGTATTTCGTTACGTTCACGCCCATGGATTCGGCGGCGATGCGGTTGTCCCGGCAGGCTTTGATGGCGCGGCCCGCCCGGGAGTTGATCAGGTTCAGCACCACCACCAGGGTAATGAGAATCAGGATGAACCCGGCGGTAAAGGTGGAAATGGGCTTGATCTTCACCGCGCCCTTGGCCCCGTCCACCAGCATCACGACGCCGTCGGGCAGCTTCTTGTTCAGGAAGGACATATACAGCCGTCCGTCGCCGGCGCCGATGTACAGCACGTTCACCAGGCTGCGGATGATTTCACCGAAGGCCAGGGTCACGATGGCCAGGTAGTCGCCCCGCAGGCGCAGCACGGGAATACCGATCAGCGCGCCCACGACACCCGCCAGCAGACCGCCCGCCGCAATGGCGATCACCAGGCGAAGGGTGGTGTCCTCCATCTGGTACACGTTTATCAGCAAACCGCTGACGACTGCGCCGGTGTAGGCCCCCACGCTCATGAAGCCCGCGTGGCCCAGAGAAAGCTCGCCGGAAATGCCGATGACCAGGTTCAGGGAAACGGCCATGACGATCCAGCAGCAGATAGGCACCAGCTGGCCCTTTAGGGAGCGGGTGATGGTTTTGTTCTCGATCATGGACTGCAGCGCGATAAAGGCAATGATGACCACGGCGAAGGTGACGATGTTGTAAATCAGGCGGCTGCGCTTGGCTTTTGTCATCTTCATTCCGTCACACCTTCTCTCTCATGGGCTTGCCCAGCAATCCGGAGGGCTTTACCAGCAGCACAACGATCAGCACGGCGAACACGATGGCGTCGCCCAGCTCCGTGGAAATATAAGCTTTGCCGAAAATTTCGATCACGCCCAGCAGCACGCCGCCCAGCATGGCCCCGGGAATGGAGCCGATGCCGCCGAACACAGCCGCCGTAAACGCTTTGATGCCCGGCATGGAGCCGGTGGTGGGCTGCAAAATGGGATAGGAGGAGCACAGCAGCACCCCGGCGATCGCCGCCAGGGCCGAGCCGATGGCGAAGGTGGCGGAAATGGTGCGGTTCACGTTAATGCCCATGAGCTCCGCCGCGCCCCGGTCCTCGCTGACGCAGCGCATGGCCTTGCCCATCTTGGTTTTCGCCGTGAACAGGGTCAGGGCGACCATGATGACCACGTTGGCTAAAATGGTGATGAGGGTGGCGATGGGAATGTTCAGCGCGCCCAGGTGCAGAGTGGTGCTGTTGATGAAGGTGCTGGGGAAGAAGTTGGGGTTGGCCCCCCAAATCATCAGCGCCGTGTTCTGCAGCAGGTAGCTCATGCCGATGGCGGTGATCAGCACCGCCAAGCTGGCCGCCTGCCGCAGGGGACGGTAGGCCAGGCCCTCGATGGTGATGCCCAGCACCGTGCATACCGCCATGGCCACCAGGAACGCCGCAATGGGCGGCAGACCCCAGTATTGCAGGCCGCAGAAGGCGACGTATGCGCCCACCATGATGATGTCGCCGTGGGCGAAGTTCAGCATTTTGGCGATGCCGTATACCATGGTGTAGCCCAGGGCAATGATGGCGTAAATACTGCCTAAGCTCAGGCCGTTGATCAGGTTATCCAGGAAAAACATGGTGCGATGATCCCCCCATGATTTCAGTTTTCAGAGTGCAGAGTTCGGAGTTCAGATCGGGGCGGACGGTTCGGATTGCATATTTGAAAAACAATATTATCTGAACTCTCAACTCTGTACTCTTTTTTTGTCCCCGATAATAAACGAAAACGCGGGACTGGCCCAATACCCTTTGGGCCAGCCCGCTTTTGAACCGCAGAAGGGATTACTCGAAAACGTATTCGCCGTTTACGATGGTGGCGGCCATGGGCGTCTTGGTCACGGCGCCGGATTCGTCCCAGGTCATGGTGCCGGTGATGCCGGGCACTTCGATCTTCAGCATGGCGTCGATCAGCAGATCGCAGGCGTCCTCGGCAGCCATATCGGCGGTGATGCCAGCTTCTTCGGCGGCAGCCAGCAGGATGTAGATGCCGTCGTAAGCGTCGGCGGCGAACTGGATCGGGATTTCGTTGTAGGCGGCCTGATACTTGGCAACGAAGCTTACGGTCTTTTCATCCTGGGCGGTGGCGACGAAGGGGGTCAGCAGCATGACGCCCTCGGCCAGCGCGGTGTCAAAGCCTTCCACGCTCAGAATACCGTCCATGCCGTCCACGCCGAAGAAGATGGGGGCGTAGTTCTTGTCGGCGGCGGTCTTGAGGATCATGGAAGCGGGGGTGTAGTACATGGGCAGGAACACGATTTCAGCGCCCTTGTTCTGGGCGTCGGCCACCTGCACGGTAAAGTCGGTGGTTTCATCGGTGAAGGTGGTTTCGGAAACGATTTCCAGGCCCAGGGCCTTGCCTTCTTCCACGAAGGTGTCCCGGATGCCGGTGGAGTACACGTCGGCGTTGTTGTAGATCACGGCCACCTTGGTGCCCAGCTTATGGCCGGCGATGTACTGCGCGGAGGCCTTGCCCTGGTTGGGGTCGGTGAAGCAGATCTGGAACACGTTGTCCTTGTCTTCAATGACGGCGGTGGAGGAGGCGGAGGGGGTGAGGATCGCAGGGCTTGGAGGTGGTGGTGCCCAGGATCATCTGCGCGCCCGCGTCCAAAGCGGCGTTATAGGCGTTGATGACCTTTTCCACGTTGTGCTCGTCGTCCTCGTTGATCAGCTCGATGCGGTATTTTCCGCCGGCTTCGTTGATTTCCGCCGCGGCGATTTCCGCGCCGTGCAGGGTGGCCAGGCCGTACAGGGCGGCCGCGCCGGTGGTGGGGCCGATATGGGCCACTTTCAGGGTGATGGGTTCGTCATCGGCCAGGGCGGGCACCATGCTCATCAGCAGCATGGCGGCCAAAATGACAGCAAGCATCTTTTTCATGAATTTTTCCTCCTTAAAAAAATGAATCGGCAGGACAAAAATCCCGTAACGGCTTACATTATAAAGGATGGGCAGGGGTTGGGCAAGGGGATAAGCTGTCTTTTCCCTGTTTTTTCGGGGAGAAGCATTACCATTCACCCTACGGGTTCATGGTAACGCGCGGGCGGGTATTCCATACCCCCCGCGTTTCCGCAGCCTCAAAGGTCGCAACTCCCCTTCATGGGGAGATTGCTCCCTTTCG
>CACWWM010000272.1 GCA_902764565.1 uncultured Eubacteriales bacterium | reverse complement strand
TGTGATTTTCAGTCACATGCTCTACCGACTGAGCTACCAAGGCAAATATGGCGACCCGGAAGGGGCTCGAACCCTCGACCTCCAGCGTGACAGGCTGGCATTCTAAACCGACTGAACTACCGGGCCATGTTGTGGTGGGAACAACAGGGCTCGAACCTGTGACCCTTTGCTTGTAAGGCAAATGCTCTCCCAGCTGAGCTATGCTCCCCCGCCATACCGCGTTCTGCGCGGCACATGTGATATAATATCTCAAATCAGGGCGTTTGTCAATAGTTTTTTTCATTTTTTTCGTTTTCGCCGGGTCCCCCTTGCATGGTTTTCCGTCCCGGCTCCCCATGCAGAAATTCCTGCTGAAATTGACAATTGTATGCCTTCATGTTAGACTGTGTGCGCAGATACAGAATCGAAAAAAAGGAGAGAACGACCCATGATCGCTCAAACCCCTCCCATGGGCTGGAACAGCTGGGACTGCTATGGCGCGGCTGTGAACGAGGAAACCGTGCGCGCAAACGCCGATTATATGGCGAAGCACTTGAAACAATATGGCTGGGAATACGTGGTGGTGGACATTCAGTGGTATCAGCCCACGGCCATGACCCACGCCTACGAGCCCTTTTCCCAACTGGTGATGGACGATTACGGGCGGCTGCTGCCCGCCGGGAACCGCTTCCCCAGCGCGAAAAACGGACAGGGCTTCAAGCCGTTGGCGGATTACGTGCACGGCCTGGGCCTCAAATTCGGCATCCACATCATGCGCGGTCTGCCCCGCATGGCGGCCCATCGGCGGCTGCCCATCCTGGGCAGCGAATATCTGTGCAGCCAAGCGGCGGACCCCAATTCCATCTGCGCCTGGAACCCGGATATGTACGGCCTGAAAAGCGATCAGCCCGCCGCCCAAGCCTATTACGACAGCATTTTCCGCCTGTATGCCCAGTGGGGCGTGGATTTCGTCAAGTGCGACGACATCGCCCGGGAATACCCCCATTGCAAGCGGGAAATCGAATTGATTTCCGAAGCCTGCCGGCATTGCGGGCGGGACATGGTGCTCAGCCTGTCCCCCGGCCCCGCGCCGCTGGAGCAGGCGGAGCATTTGAAAAAATACGCCAACATGTGGCGTATCACGGACGATTTCTGGGACGAATGGCGCTTGCTGAAAGCCATGTTCGAGCGCGCCGAAAAATGGTGCGTCCACGCCGGGCCGGGCCATTGGCCGGACGCCGATATGCTGCCCCTGGGCGCGCTGCGCCAGTGCTACGGGAAAGCGGACTGGACCCGCTTCACCCCCGCCGAGCAGCGCACCATGATGACCCTGTGGTGCATGATGCGCTCCCCCCTCATGATGGGCGGCGATATGCCCAAGAACGACGATTTCACCCTGCGCCTGCTCACCAACGCCCCCCTGCTGGCCATCCAGAAGGAAAGCTGGTGCGCCCATCCCGTGCTGACCACAGAAGACGCCAGCGTATGGCTCGCCCCCCGGAAGGACGGAAAGGGCTGCTACGCCGCCGCGTTCAACCTGTCGGATGAACCGCGCACGGTGTCCGTACCCTCCGAAGCCTTAGAGGGCCTCCATGGCAAAGCAACCGAACTGTGGACGGGCCTGGAAACCGCCCTCCCCCTCTCCGCCGATCTCCCGCCCCACGACGCGGCGGTGTGGCGGATAAACCCGTAAGAAATGCCCCACGCCATGGCGAAATGGCGCGGGGCATATTATATTATTAAATCAATCTGCGGCAAGCGTTCCCGCCCGTTCGAGCAGCGTGAGCAGGTATACGAATTCCTCTTTGTAGGGGTCGCCGGTGACCAGGCCGCTGGAACGGGCCAGGGTCAGGGCGTCGGCCCAGGAGGCGCTGCCCGCGTAGGGGCTTTCCCGCAGCAGCATGCCCGCTTCCGCCACGGCGGCGGCGAACTTCATCTGATCGGACAGCGCGTTTTTCGCTTCTCCAGCCAGCGGATAAGACCACAATTCGCTCTCCTGGGCGTCGGGCTTCTTGGCGCGGACGTTCAGGGTCAGCCATTCGGTGCTGCCGTCCGGTGCGGCAGGCTGCTGATATTTGCTCTGCGGCGCGTCGATGGCGAATGCGCTGCCCACGGGCACGATCTCATACAGCGCCGTGACCCGGTGGCCGCTGCCGATCTCGCCGCCGTCCACGGTATCATCGGCAAAATCCTCCGCCGCCAGCAGCCGGTCTTCGTAGCCGATCAGCCGGTAGGCGCTCACCTTGCCGGGGTTGAAGTCCAGCTGGAGCTTCACGTCCTTCGCCACTTCCAGGAAGGTGCCGCCCGCTTCGGTGACCAGAGCGCGCCGCGCTTCAAAGACGGAATCCAGATAATAGTAATTGCCGTCGCCGTAATCCGCCAGGGCTTCCAGCTTGTTGTCCTTGTAATTGCCGTAGCCCACGCCCAGCATGGTCAGGCGCACGCCGCTTTGCTTCTTTTCCATCACCAGGCGGGCCAAATCGCCCTCGCTGGTGAGCCCTACGTTGAAATCGCCGTCCGTGGCCATCAGGATGCGGTTGACGCCGCCCTCCACCGCGTATTCCTCCGCCAGGCGGTACGCCGTCTGAATGCCGGAGGCGCTGTTGGTGCTGCCCCTGGCTTCCAGGCCCGAAATGGCCTCCATGATGCGCACCTTGTCCGCGGCGGGCACGCCGGAGAGCACCACCTCGTCCCGGGAAGCGTAGGTCACGATGGACACGGTATCCTCGGGCTGCAATTCGTCCAGCAGCAGCAGGAACGCCCGCTTCACCAGATCCAGCCGGTCTTCCCCGAACATGGAGCCCGATACGTCGATCAGGAACACCAGATTGTGCCGGGGCCGCTCCTCCGCCATGACCGTTTTGGCCTGGAGGCCCACCTGCAAAAGCAGGGTATCCTGATTCCACGGGCAGGGAGCCAGCTCCATGAAAACGCCGAAGGGATCGCCGTTTTGGGGCTGGGGATAATCGTATTGGAAATAGTTGAGCATTTCCTCCACGCGCACCGCGTCGGCGGGCACCGCTTTGCCCGCCAGGATCATGGAACGCAGCTGGGCGTAGGACGCGGTATCCACGTCGGCGGCGAAGGTGGAGAAGGGCGCTGCGGACACGCTCTGGAACCCGTTTTCCCGGATGTAGGTGTACTCGTTGGTATTCCAGCCAACGCTCTCCATCGCTTGGCTCATGCCCGTTGCCATGGGCGCGAGCATGAAATACGCGCCGCTTTCTTCCGTCTCCGCATAATATCTGTCCGCTGTGACGGGGGTGTTCTTTTTCGCGCTTTCGCTGAACAGGGCTTCCAGTGTGATCCTGTCCGCCATGCCGGTAGCCAGCAGGCCGTTGTACCGCTGGAAGGCCATGAGCGCGGTTTCCGTATCCTCGTCGAAAACGCCGTCGGCTTCGCCCGCCAGATAGCCCAGTTCGATCAGCCTGGCCTGCATAGCGGCCACCTTTTCCCCCGTATCGCCCTTCTGCAGCGTCTGTTCCGCCGCCATGGCGGGCAGCGCGGCGGTGAGCATCAGCGCCAAAATCAACAGCGCGGCCAGCAATTTTTTCCCTGTCATTTTTTCTTCCTCCTTTTTCCTGCGGTTTCCTTTCACTATGTTGGACGGACCGGAAGCAAAAAAGTTCCATGAATCAGAGAATCAATGCAAAAAATTGTGGGGGAAACCGCTCTTTGGATGCCAAAGAGCAGCTTCCCCCTTTCCTCATCCTCAATCGGCGCAAGTCCGCTTCATGCGGACATTGCTTGTTTCGGATGATCCATCCTCAATCGGCGCAAGTCCGCTTCATGCGGACATTGCTTGTTTCGGATGATCTCACCGCCGATTTGATTTCCGCCACTGGCGGAAATCGGCGGTTCGTCCCCTTCCGAGAAAGCAGCAAAAGGATCGGCAAAAAACGTTGGAGTTTTCAGTTTATGACGCCCGTCTTGCGGCGTTCCTTATGCGTTGTCAAAGGTGATGGTCTGCTTCCCCGCGTCCACCGTGGCATGCACCCCAAAGGGCAGGATGCACCGGGGCCTGGCATGGCCGATGTTCAGGTTGCACAGGATGGGCAAATCGGGCTTGCCGATCACGTCCGTCAGCAGCTTTTTGTATTCCGCGTGGTAGGTTTCGTCCATGGGTTTGCCCGCCAGCACGCCGCTGACCGCGTCAAAAACGCCGGTGCTTTTCAGCGCAGTCAGCGCCTGCCGGTATTTCTCCGGCGGCATTTTTTCCTCGCTGGATTCCAGCAGCAGGATGCGGCCCCGCCAATCGCCCCGGGACGGGAACAGGCCGCAGCGCCTGCACAGCACGGGCATGTCCGCGTAGCGCTCGCCGTCGAAGAAATCAAAGAGGGAATCGATGCAGCCGCCCAGAATTTTTCCTGAAAACTTTTCCGGCCCTTGCAGCAGCTCAAACCCCTGGTTGGGGTGGGACGGGGTCGGCGTGCCGACCTGATCCGGGCCGAAATCGGTCCGCTCCTCGTACCAAATATCGCTGGGCGTCACTTCCCGGATGGCGCCGGTTTCGATCAGCTCTTCAAAATATCGGCGGGTGTACGGCAGCATGTCCTTGTCCATCTCGCACACGTCCGCCAGGAAGGACTGGCCGTAAAAGGATTTCGCGCCTACCTTATGCAGCATCAGGTGATTGACGGTGGTATCGGAAAAGCCCAAAAACACCTTGTCCGTCACGGCGTTTTTCAATTCGTCATGGTCGAACAGGTACGGCAGCAGCCGGTAGGTGTCGTCCCCGCCGATGGCGCATAGTATCATGTCCACCTCCGGGTCCCGGTAAGCCGCCAGCAAATCTTCCGCCCGCTTTTCCGGGTGGGCCTTCACAAAATCGATTCCCTTCAGCGCGTGGGGCATGAAGCGCACCGACAGGCCATAGCTTTCCAGCCGCCTGATTCCCAAATCCACTTCATGCTTCACAAACGGCTCCCCGATCACGCCGCTGGACAGGCTGACGATGGCGACGGTCTTGATCTTTTTCAAGCGCTCAACCCCTTCTATAGATACTTAGCTACT
>CACWWM010000271.1 GCA_902764565.1 uncultured Eubacteriales bacterium | reverse complement strand
ATTCAGGAGGGCCTGAAGGGCATTCTGGCCGACATGCAGGCGGGCAAGGTGGCGTTCCCGCCCGAAAGCGAAGATATCCATATGCTGGTGGAGCAGATTTTGACGGAGCGCGTGGGCGAAGCGGGCAAGCGCCTGCACACGGGCCGCAGCCGCAACGATCAGGTAGCCACCGACATGCACTTGTACGCCAAGGACACCTGCGACGATACCTTGGGCATGCTTTCCGATCTGGAAGAAGTGCTGCTCGGAAAAGCACGCCGGGGACGTAATGCCCGGCTACACCCATTTGCAGCGGGCCCAGCCCGTGACCTTAGGCCACCATCTGATGGCGTATTTTGAAATGTTCCGCCGGGATATGATCCGGGTGCAGAACGCCAAAAAAGCCGCCGACAGCTGCCCCTTGGGCTGCGGCGCGCTGGCGGGCACCACCTATCCCCTGGACCGGGAATTTACCGCAGCCGAGCTGGGGTTTGACCGGGTGTACCAGAACAGCCTGGACGGGGTGAGCGACCGGGATTTCCTGCTGGATTATCTCTCCGCCGCCTCCGTGGGCATGATGCACCTTTCCCGGTTCTGCGAAGAACTGGTGCTGTGGAGCAGCCTGGAATTCGGCTTCCTGACGCTGGACGACGGGTTCGCCACCGGCTCCTCCATGATGCCGCAGAAAAAGAACCCCGACGTGGCGGAGCTGATCCGGGGCAAAACGGGCCGGGTCTACGGCGATCTCACCGCCCTGCTCACCGTCATGAAGGGGCTGCCCCTGGCCTATAACAAGGACATGCAGGAGGACAAGGAAAACTATTTCGACGCCCGGGACACCTGGCTCAAATGCCTGCACGTGTTCACCGAAATGCTGCGCACCGCTTCCTTCAGGCTCAAAAACATGCACGACAGCGCCAACGCGGGCTTTGCCAACGCCACCGACTGCGCCGATTATCTGGTGAAGCGCGGCGTGCCCTTCCGGGACGCCCACGCCGTGGCCGGTCGCTTGGTGGCCCATTGCCTGGATAAAGGCTGCGCCCTGGACGATTTGCCTCTGGACGAGCTGCGCGCCTTCTCCCCCGCCTTTGACGGGGACGTTTACGAAGCCATTTCCCTGGGCTCCTGCGTCGCCGCCCGGAACCTCACCGGCGGCCCCGCCCCGGAACGGGTGCTTGCCGCCGTCCGTGCGGGCCGGGAATGGCTGAAAGCGCAGAATATCTAATCATTTACAAAAATTCAGCCCCGGCGCTTGGCCGGGGCTTTCGTTTGCAATGAATGAAATTGTCAGCGGATCTTGACGCCCAAACCGTACAGGGTGTCGATGCTTTCCTTCGCCTGCTCCAGGGGGGAGCGTTTATACCAGTCGTCTTGCTCCACGATCAGCCATTCCGCGCCCGCGTCGATGGCCGCTTCGGTCACAGCCTTGACGTCCTGGCAGCCGTGGCCCAGGGGGCGGTATTCAAAGGCCACTCCTTCGTCCGCCTTTTCGGCCTGGCCGATGAGGGCGTAGGGCGTGCCGCCGCCCTTCTTGCCCACGAAGTCCTTCATATGCACCAGAGGCGCGCGGCCCGCGTACTTGCGCACATATTCCGCCGGCTCGACCCCCGCGTACTTTACCCAGCACACGTCGATTTCCGTTTTCAGCAGCTCCGGTTCCACCGCCGCATACAGGAAATCCAGCCCGTACATGCCGGACACGTCCACAAACTCGAAATCATGGTTATGGTACAAAAGCTGAATGCCCGCTTCTTTGCACAGCTTGCCGAAGCGGTACATCAGCCGGATCATGGCTGGAAAGCCTGCCGCGCCGGGCCGATGCTCCTGATCCAGGTATGGCACGGCGATATACTTGCAGCCGATCGCCTGATGATAAGCGATCACGCCGAACATATTCTTCTCGATGTCCGCGGCGGACACATGGCTGGACACGCCCCGCAGGCCCGTTTCAGCCAAAATGGCCTTGATTTCCTCCGCGCTGCGGCCGTAAAAGCCAGCGAACTCCACGCCGTCGTAGCCCATGGCTTTCAGCGCCCGGCAGACCCCTTTCAGATCCTTCTTTGCTTCTTCCCGGGCCGAATACAGTTGATACCCCACCGGCATCTGCTTCATTGGACGATCCTCCGTTTTCCGCGGCCTGGGCCGCTTTCTCTTTATCCGGATTATACACCTTCTTTCTCCGTTTGTCATGGGGTAATTTTGCTGTTGCGGCGGGGAAAGGGCGGTGCTATAATGGAAAAAACAACGAAAGAAAAGGAAGCGATGGCTCATGGCATTACTGGAGCTGACGGCCCATTCCCAAACGCTGGACAGGGAAGTGGATTTTCTGGTGATCCTGCCCGAAAACACCGCCGGCCTGATCGGCATGGAAAGCAAAGAAAACGCTTGCTGCCCCACCTTATACCTGCTGCACGGCATGAGCGACGATCACACCATATGGCTTCGGCGCACCAGCATCGAGCGCTACGCCAGCGCCAAGGGCCTGGCCGTGGTGATGCCCGCCGCCGATTTGAGCTTTTATTCCAACATGGCCTACGGCGACCGGTACTGGGATTTCATTTCCGGCGAGCTGCCCGCCCTGTGCCGTTCCCTGTTCCCCCAAATGAGCCCCCGGCGGGAGGACACCTTCGTGGCCGGGCTGTCCATGGGCGGCTACGGCGCGCTGAAATGCGGTCTGCGGGCGGCGGACACATTTTCTTACGCGGCGGGGCTGTCCTCCTGCGCCGACATCGTAAGATTGGCCCAGGGCAGCCATTTGGCCGCCAGGGGTTTCTGGCAGGATATTTACGGCGACCTGAACAAGCTGCCCGGCTCTTTCGACGATCTTTTCGCCGCCGCCGAGGATCTGGCCAAAGCGGGCAAGCCGGAAGTGCATTTTTATATGTGGTGCGGCACGGAGGACGGCCTGTACCCCGATAACGTGAAATTCAGGGATCACATGCTATCCCTGGGCCTGCCGCTGACTTACGAGGAATCCCCCGGCACCCACGCCTGGCAGTATTGGGACGAAAAGATTCAGACCGTCATCGACTGGCTGCCCCTGGGAAAGGAGGAAGAATAACATGTCCGCCCTGACGAAAATGCGTATGTTTTCCCCCGCCCTGGGCATGTGCGTGACGCTGGACATCGTGCTGCCCGTGCGCAAGGATCACGCCCCCGGCCATAAGCTGCCGGTGCTTTGGCTGCTCCACGGGGCCTACGGCTGCCATTCGGATTGGCTGCGCCTCACCTCCGTGGTGCGCTACGCCGCGCCCTACGGCCTGGCCCTGGTGATGCCCTCCGCCCACAATTCCGGGTATACCGACATGGCCCACGGCCAGAAATTCTATACCTACATCAGCAAGGAGCTGCCCGAAGCCCTGCCCAAAATGCTGAACCTGTCCACCCGCCGGGAGGACAATTTCATCGCGGGCCTGTCCATGGGCGGCGCGGGCAGCATGATGATCGGCCTGAGCAATCCCGAAAAATATGCCGCCATCGGGTGCATCAGCGCGGGCGCGGTGAACGCGGAAGGCAGCCTGCACAACGGCCCCCGCCATGCCCTCACCTTCGGCGACGCCCCTGCCGAGGGCACTTATAAAGACCCCCTGGGCTGCGCCCAAAGCATCGTCGATCAGGGGCTGCCCTGCCCCCGGGTGTATCACGCCTGCGGGGACGCGGATTTCCTGCTGCCCAGCGCCCACCGGGCCAGGGATTTCTTCCAGGCCCTGCCGGGCAACCCCTTCGATTACACCTACCATGAAGACCCCGGCGCTCATTCCTGGGAATTCTGGGACGTGCACATCAAAGAATTCATCGAATTCCTGAATCTGCCCAGGCAATCGGGCGAATACATTTGACGCTTTCCCGCGTTCCGCCCGCCGGTTCGCCGTATCCGGCGGGCGTTTTCTTCCCGCAAGACGAAATTTTTTGCGTTTTGGCGGAAACTGTCGGCAGGAAAGTGATTGTATTCGGCGGCGTTTTATGGTATGCTATACGGGTGGAGGAATGAAGTATGGACGCGAGATTATTGGAAACGGACGTGATCGTGTTCGACGTGGGCAACGTGCTGCTCAG
>CACWWM010000270.1 GCA_902764565.1 uncultured Eubacteriales bacterium | reverse complement strand
TGCGCTTCCTTATGCTCCGTGCCCAGCATTTCACAGCCCACGCAGAACATTTCGCAGCCGGTTTCCTCCGCGATTTCCGCATAGTGGCACAGGAACGCGGTGTAGGAGGAAAACCATTCCGCCCAGTAATCCTTGTCGCCCCATTCCGCTTCGGGAAAGGAGATGCGGGCCCGCCACACGCCGTCCCTGCAGTTGACGATGGGCTTCATGCACACCTTGAGGCCCAGAAAATGCAGATGGTTCACGGCGGCGGCAATATCCCCGTCCGTTACGGTAAACCGGTAATCGGGCCGGATGCAGGTGGAAGAAAAGGTGTCCTGGGCTACGGTGAAAGCCAGGGCCGCCCAATCCCCGCCCAAGGCGGAAAGCCGTTCCCGGGACAGCCCGGCCTCCGGCGTGCGGTACATGCCGCGCCTGCCGTCGTAGCCGTAGGTAAAGCCCCTGATAAAAAACCGTTGGTCGTTCATGCCATCACCCCATCCCAGTATACGTTTCCCAGGATTTCCCGTCAACTGTTTTTTCTTGCTTCCGCCCCGGTTTTGTTTTATAATTTGTATGTTCATCGATCGTTATATGGAGGCGCTGCCATGAACAGACATTCCGTTTTCAGCGGTATCGACCGCATCCACCTTGCCGACGCGCAGTTAAAGGGCCGCCGGGTGGGCCTGATGACCAATCCCACCGGGATCGATCATCAATTGACCAGCACCATCGACATCATGAACAGCCGCTATCGGCTTTCCGCCCTCTACGCCGTGGAGCACGGCATCCGGGGCAGCGCCCAGGCGGGGGCGAAGGTGGAAAATACGGTGGACGCGCAGACCGGCGTGACCGTATACAGCGCCTATGGGAAAAACTGCCGCTTTACGGACGAAATGCTGGACGCCTTCGACGTGCTTGTGTTCGATATCCAGGACGTGGGGGCCCGCTTCTACACGTATCTTTATTCCCTCTCCTACGCCATGGAAGCCTGCGCCCGCGGGGGAAAATCCATGGTGGTGCTGGACAGGATCAACCCTGTGGGCGGAAAAAAGCTGACCGGCACGGTGCTGGACCCCGCTTTCCGTTCCTTTGTGGGGGATTACGGGCTGCCCACCCAATACGCCCTCACCATCGGAGAATTCGCCCTGTACGCAAAGGATTATTTGGGCCTGGACGTGGATTTGACGGTGGTGCCCCTGTGCGGCTGGAAGCGGGAATATCTGCTGGATGATACCGACCTGCCCTGGGTGGCCCCTTCCCCCAACTGCCCCAACCTGGAAACGGCCCTGTGCTACACGGGCAGCTGCATCTTCGAGGGCACCAACGTAAGCGAAGGCCGGGGCACCGCCATTCCCTTCCAGGTGATCGGCGCGCCCTTCATCGACGGGGCCCTGCTGGAAAAGGAAATGAACCGCGAAAAGCTTCCCGGCCTGCATTTCCGCGCCGTTTCCTTCTGCCCCACCTTCTCCAAGCACCAGGGAGCAATGTGCCAGGGCGTGCAAATGCACATCACCGACCGGGAAAGCTGCGACTGCGCCCTGGGCGGTCTGCTGCTCATGGAAACCATTTGGCGGCTGTATCCCGATCAGTTCTCCTTCATCAAATGGGAGGGCAGCGAGCTATATTCCGTGGACAAGCTGCTGGGCACCGACCTGTTCCGCACCGGCCAAATGACGGCCCGGGAGCTGATCGCCCATTTTGACGGGCCCCGGAAGCGGTTTGAAGAAAATACCCGGCGGTTCCGGCTGTATGCATAAGGAGAACGGGATGATCCGCAGGCATATTGTTTTTTTCGGCTTCGTGCAGGGCGTGGGCTTCCGCTGGCGGGCCCGGCACGCGGCCAATCTGTACGGCTGCACGGGCTGGTGCCGAAACGAAAGCGACGGCTCCGTGACCATGGAAATCCAGGGCGAGGAAGCGAACATCGGCCTGGTGCTGGAAGCCCTGCAAAACGGGCGCTTTATTGAAATTGACCGGATGGACGCGCAAAATATCCCCCTTGAGGAGGAACGGGGTTTTTTCACCGAATGACCGGAGGGCTTTATGCTGTACGATAACGTGTATTTCTTTACCGGCACCGCCTACGCTGGCAAATCCACCCTGGTGAAAAACCTGGCGCAGAAATACGGCGGCATCGCCTGCGAAGAAAACTATCACAACGCCCTGCTGCCTACTTTGGATCAGGCGGCCTTTCCCTGTCTTACCTATACCCGGGATTTGCAGGATTGGCACGATTTTGTCCGCCGCACGCCGGACGAGTACGAAGCCTGGATAAAGGGCGTTACCCTGGAATGTGAAACGCTGGAAATGCAAATGCTGAAAGAAATCAGCGGGCGGGGCAAAAAGGTGTTCGTGGATACTAATATTTCCCTGGAAACGCTGCGCCGCATTTCGGACGAAAGTCACGTTTTGATCCTGCTGGCGGACCCGGATATTTCCGTCTGCCGCTTTTTTGAGCGGCCCGACCGGGAAAAGCAGTTCCTGTACCGGCTGATGATGGAGGAACCGGACCCCAAGGCTTCGCTTGACAATTTCCGGAAATGTCTGGAACGGGTCAATTCCCCGGAAATTTACCATACGTTCCTGCATTCCGGCTTTCATGTGCTGCTGCGGGACGAAAACCGCACGCCGGAAGAAACGCTGGTGCTTGCGGAACGGCTGCTGCAACTTAACTGACGAACGGGAGGCATCCCCATGAAAACAAAGCAATTTCAAATTCTTTCCGACGCGGGCATGGCCTGGGAGCTGATGACCGACGTGTTCAGCCCGGACGCCGGGAACGGCCCCTTCGCGCCGTTTTTTGAATACGCCCTGAACAGCTCCTGGCTGAACAAGGATTATCTGCACCTGAACCGCTTCTGGCTGGACGGGGACAGGCCGGTGGCTTTCGTATTCTATGAAAATCCCGCTTCGCAGCTCCGTTTCTCCCTTCGGCCCGGCTACGAGCAATTGGCGGACGACATGATCGCTTACGCGGAAGCGGGCTTTCCCGATTTGGAGGAACCAAGGGAATTGGTGCTGTACGCCGGGCAAAGCGCCCTGATCCGGGCGGCGGAAAAACGGGGCTGGCATCTTACGGTCGAGGAACCCTGGCGCATTTTCGATTTCGGCGGCGGCAGGCTGGATTTTGCCCTGCCAAAGGGCTATCGCTTCGTGCCTTCGGACAGCGTTGATCCCCTGAAGGCGGCCATCTGCCTGTGGGAAGGCTTCAACAGCGAGGAACTGGGCCCTTTCCAGGGCTGGGACGTGCCCACTCAGAACGGCGGGCGCAGCCCCTATGAGCTGTACCGCGAAGTGCTGAAATCCACCGTTTCCCCTCCGCCCCACGCCACCTACGAGGATCAGGTGATCATCGCCGACAGGAACGGACGGTATGTGTGCTTTTCCGGTATGTGGTGGGTGGAAAAGAACCGCCTGGCCTATATGGAGCCCCTTTGCACCGTGCCGGACTGCCGGAGGCTGGGCCTGGCCGCCGCAGCCCTGTCCGAGCATGACCGGCGTCTGCGCCCCCGGGGCGCGGCGATGATGACCGGCGGCGGGAATCTGTTCTATGAAAAAATCGGTTTTCAGCGGGTGATCCGGTGCCTGTACTACCGAAAATAATGCTTGCGGAGAGAAAGCCATGAAAAGAAAATCCGTCGGCCCCATCACCTGGGTCAGCGTCACCTGCGAAGGGGACGATTATTTCCTGGTGGTGAGCATGTTCGGCGCCAAAATGACCAAGCAAAACGTTTTACGGACCGGCCTTTTGAGCACCAACCTGGTCAGCGAGCCCATGCTCCCCCTGATGGATTATTTCGGCGCGCATTCCGCGAAGAAAGAAAAAAAGGACGGGATCGCATACAGCGTAAGCCGCGGCCAAGCGCTGGATGTGCCCGTCCTGGACGAAAGCCCCTGGGTGTACGAATGCGCGGTGGAAAAGACCGTGGAAACCGGCGCGTCCACCACCTTTTTCTGCCGGATCAAAAACATTCAGATCGACGAACGCCTGGATATTGCCGATCCCTTCCACGTGGATTTGACGAAGCTGAATCCCGTCATTTATTCCGGCATGTATCACAGCGTGGGAAAGCTGCTTGGCAAAATCGGCGATTTTCTTCCGTCCGGCCCTCAGCCCTGATCGTTTCCTTTGGTGATGGAAAGCACGGCCAGGGCGATGGCCACCGTGCCGTTGACGGGGTTCACCGCCACGCGCCGGGCCATGGAGTGAACGGCGGTTCCGTCCGGCATATGATCGTCCAGGAATACACGGTTCGTATGGCCGGAGCATTTGCGCATCAGCTCCATGAAAGCGAGATCCACCTCCGGCGCGGCGTCGTGAAATTCCTTTCTTTCTCTTGACAGCTCATAGCCGAACTGCCGTTTGAAAAAGTCGCGGTAGGATTGATTGAAGCGCACGAACCGCATCCTTCCGTCCCTGATTTCCAGGATGGCCATGGGCAGGGTGTTGAAGTAATTCCGGACGGCGCTGTCCTCCTTGTTGGTGATCTGCGTAATGTCAAACAGGTTCACCCGGCCGATGGCGGCGAAATAGGAGGATTCGTCCTGGTTTTCATAACCGATCATACGCCTCTTGGAATATCTTTCCAGAATATCTGCATAGGGAATGGGCTTGCAGTAATAATATCCCTGCAGCTTGGAGCAGCCGATTTCCTGCAGGAAATGCACCTGCTCTTCCGTTTCCACGCCTTCGCAGACGGTTTCCACGCCCAGGGCGGTAGCCATCCGCATCAGCTCGGTCAGGATGATTTTGCCGTCCTCGCTTTCATCCAGCCGTTTCATGAAGCTCATATCGAATTTGATCAGATCGAAATGGATGCTCTGCAGCACGTCCAAAGAAGAATAGCCGCTGCCGAAATCGTCCATCCACACGGGGAAGCCCAGCTGCTGGAACCGGTTCACCTGCTCCTTCATGAAATCGAAGTTGCTGCCCATGACGCTTTCCGTGATTTCGATGGTGATCCGGTCCCGGGGCACGCCCGCGTTATCCACCCGGCTGCGGATTTCCTCCACCATGTCGCAGGAATCGAAATCAGACCGGGACAGATTGATGGAATGGGGCACGATGGTGAGCCCGGCCTGCTGCTGGCGCTTGATTTTTTCCAGCACCTGATCCAGCACGTACAAATCCAGCCTGTAAATCAGCCGGGCGTTTTCCAGGATGGGAATAAACTCGGCGGGCGACAGCGTGCCCTTGACGGGATCGACCCACCGGCAGAGCGCTTCCTCGTCGCT
>CACWWM010000269.1 GCA_902764565.1 uncultured Eubacteriales bacterium | reverse complement strand
TTATGGTTTTTCCCCTGGGCGTGGATCAAAAGCACCAGCATGTCCTTTTCGGGCTGGTTCACCTTTTCGATTTTTCCGCCGTTCAGCGTTTCCTTAAGTGCCCGGGCCATAAAGCCCAAGGTCAGGCCGTCCATTGGCATTTTTCGTTTCTCCCGTACTTGAAATTTGTTATAGATTACAAAGCCCCACCGCTTCCCGCCAGGCGTCCAGAAACGCCCGCATGGAGGGGTAGCGGTCCGCCTTATCTTCGGCTATGGCCCTGTGGGCCACTTCCCACAAAGGACCGGGGGCTGTCCCTGAAAATCGCGAAAGCCAGGGCGGCCATGGCGTAAGCCGTGGTGGTTTCGTCCAGCACCGCGCCTTTTTCATATTCCTCCGGCGACATAAAGCGCGAGGAGCTTCCCGCGCGGCCCCGGTCGTTATAGGCGGGCTTGAAGCGATAATGGTCGATATCGCAGACCAGGGCTTCCTCCCGGTCAAAATCGATCAGCACGTGATCGTCGGAAAAGCCTGCGGCCACGATACCATCCAGCGCAAGGTCCGCGTGCAGATCAAAAACCATATCCAGCATGCGCAGGGATTTTTCCAGCGGCAGGCGGCGCACCCGGTTCATGGCGGAGGGCCCGTGGGCAGCGTGCAGGGGAAGGGCGTCCCGCCAGGAAAATATGGCGGCGTAACCGTCGCCCGCCGGGCCGTGGGCCAGAAGCTTTGTCAGGGCGGGATGCTCGCGGTCATACAGGGGCATGGCGTCTTTCAGCGCCGATACGGCATATTGCGGTTTTCCGCGGTAATTCACCGTTTTTGCTCCCGCGTATTTGATGAACAGCCTGCCGAAGCGCCCCTCCACGCCGAAGCACAGATTGCCGGAATACTGCCGGTCGATCGTCTGAAACACCGTGCCGTAAGGGCGCAGCCAGCTTAGATCCGGTTCTTCCAGGGCCATGTAGGGAACGCCGTCGATCGTGTATTCGTTTCCGATGCTTTCCGTTTCCTGATCCCGCATGACGTTCACCTCCCTGATTGCCAGTCGTCCGCTTACCGTCATTATACAACAAAACCATCCGTCCGCAAAGGGAATATTTCTTTGCATGATTTTTGTGTAATTTTTTGCATTTTGGCGTCGGATATGATATAATTAAACTGGAAACATGTTGATGGGGGAGCAATCATGACTCTTTCAGAAATTACATCGCCCGCGGCGATCAAAAATATGTCCGAAAACGAGCTGGAAGCGCTGGCGGGAGAAGTCCGGGAAAAGATCATTCGCACGGTGGCCCTGAACGGCGGCCACCTGGCTTCCAATATGGGGGCGGTGGAATTGACCATCGCCCTTCACCGCGTGCTGAACTGCCCCACGGATAAGCTGGTTTTTGACGTGGGGCATCAATGTTATACCCACAAGCTGCTCACCGGCCGATATGATCGCTTTTCCACCCTGCGGAAAACGGACGGCGTCTGCGGCTTTCCCCGGCGGGACGAAAGCCCCTACGACGCTTTCGATACCGGCCACGCTTCCACCGCCATTTCCGCCGCATTGGGCATGGCCCGGGCGCGGGATATGAAGGGCGAAAAATGGCGCGTGGCGGCCGTGGTGGGGGACGGGGCCATGACCGGCGGCATGTGCTACGAAGCACTGAACGACGCGGGCAGCAGTCAAATCCCCATGATGGTGGTGCTCAACGACAACGGCATGTCGATTTCCCGCAACGTGGGGGCGCTTTCCGGCCAGCTGACCAAACTGCGCGTCAGTCGGGGCTGGCTGGGAGCCAAGAAAAAGGTTTCCGAAGCCCTCCGGCATATTCCCCTGGCGGGGCCCCATCTGCAAAACGTGTTTCAGCGCTTCAAGGATCATGTGCGCAACGTGCTGGTGAAGGATCGGTTCTTCACCACTTTGGGCTTTCGGTATTTCGGCCCCATCGACGGCCACGATATCGCCGGGATGGAACGGGTGTTCCGCCGCTGCCTGGAAATCAACGAGCCGGTGCTGGTACACGTGGTCACCAAAAAGGGCCTGGGCTTTACTCAGGCGGAGGAAAGGCCGGAAAAATATCACGGCGTCGCGCCTTTTGAGCTGGAAAACGGCATGAACCGGGGCACGGAAGGGCCCTCCATGGGAAAACGCGCCGGGGCGTTCGTGACGGAGCTGGCGGAAAAGGACCCCCGCATCTGCGTGGTCACCGCCGCCATGACGGACAGCACCGGCTTCGGGGAATTTGCCAAGCGGTATCCTGCCCGGCTGTACGACGTGGGCATTGCCGAGGAACACGCCGTCACCATGGCCGCCGGGATGGCCGCCGCCGGGATGCGGCCCCTTGTGGCGATTTACGAAACCTTCCTCCAAAGGGCTTACGACCAGCTGATGGAGGACGTGTGCTTGCAGCGCCTGCCGGTGTGTTTCCTCATGGACCGGGCGGGCCTGGGGGCCGAGGACGGCTCCACCCACCACGGCATTTACGGCGTGTCGATGCTGCGCACCCTGCCCAATATGACCGTGCTGTGCCCCCGGTGCGAGGATGAAATGCGGGGGATGATCGCGTGGGCGCTTTCCCAGGACGGCCCCGTGGCGATCCGCTATCCCCGGAGCGTTCCGGAAATGGACGTTCCCGATTTTCAGGACTATCTCCCTGGGAAATGGGAAAATCTGCGGCAGGGGGATCACGCCTGCCTTCTGGCGTCTTCTTCTATTCTGCGGGAATGCCTGAACGCGGCCGATCAGCTGGAAAAGGAGGGCATACGCACGGCGGTGGTCAACGCTTCCACCCTGCGGCCCTTGGATGAAGAGATGCTTAAGCGGCTTTCCGAAAAGGGTACGCCCATCATCACGGTAGAGGAGCACGCCGCGTCCGGCGGCTTCGGAAGCGCCGTGGCGGCCTGGTGCGTCAGGCATCGTTTCCCCGGCCCGGCGTATATGATCGCCCTGCCGGACAGCTTCATACCGCACGGCAGCCGGAGCGTGCTGCTGGAACGCTGCGGACTGAACGCGGACGGTATCGCCGCGCGGGTAAGGGAGGCGCAAAAGGGATGAAGCAGCGCGCGGATGTTTGGCTGACCGTCCGGGGCATGGCGGAAAGCCGGGAAAAGGCCCAGGCCCTGATCATGGCCGGGCAGGTGTACGTGGGAGAAAAGAAGGTGCTGAAAGCCTCCGAGCAGGTGGAGGAGGACGCGCCGCTGCATGTGCGGGGCGAACAGAACCAGTTCGCCAGCCGGGGCGGGCACAAGCTGGAAAAGGCCATTACCGCCTTCGGGGCGGACGTTTCCGGCGCGGTTGCCATGGATATCGGCGCGGCTACCGGCGGCTTTACGGACGTGCTGCTGCGCCACGGGGCCAGGCACGTGTACGCCATTGACGTGGGCTACGGTCAATTGGACTGGCGGCTTCGGAACGACGAGCGCGTCACCGTTATGGAGCGCACCAACGCAAGAACCCTCACCGTGGAGCAATTTCCCCTGCGGCCCGATCTTACGGTGATGGACGTATCCTTTATTTCCATCCGGCTGATTCTGCCTGTGGCCGCCTCTATCATGGGGGAAAAGGGCCGTTTCCTCACCCTCATCAAGCCCCAGTTCGAGGCGGGCAAGGGGCAGGTTGGCAAAAACGGCGTGGTGCGGGAAAAGGAAATCCACGAACGGGTGCTGGAGGAAATCTGCGTGTTCGCGCCGTCCTTCGGGTGGCATGTGGAAAACCTCACCTTTTCGCCCATCAAAGGCCCGGCGGGCAACATCGAATTCCTGGCGGATATCCGCCCCGGCGCGGGAAACGCCCCTTCCCTGGATCGTATTTCCGCGTTGGTAGCGGCCGCCCATCAGGAACTCAAGTGAAAATCGCTTTTTTTCCGTTGGGGACTGGTCAAAAAAAGAAAGATCGTGTATAATAAGGGCTGGAAATAACGCCCTATTGATAGAAGGAGGATGATTCCTATGGCTCTGGTTACTTCCAAGGAAATGTTCAAGAAGGCTTATGAAGGCGGTTACGCCGTGAACAACATGGAGATCGTGCAGGGCATCACCGAAGCGGCCAAGATGGAAAACGCTCCCGTGATTCTGCAGGTGAGCAAGGGCGCCCGCGCCTACGCCAACCACACCTACCTGGTGAAGCTGGTGGAAGCGGCGGTCAAGGAAACCGATCTGCCCATCGTGCTGCATCTGGATCACGGCCCCGATTTTGAAACCTGCAAGAACTGCATCGACGGCGGCTTCACCTCCGTTATGATCGATAAGAGCGGCCTGCCCTTTGAAGAGAACGTCAAGGAAACCCGCCGCGTGGTGGAATACGCCCATGATCACGGCGTGGTTGTGGAAGCCGAGCTGGGCACCCTGGCCGGCGTTGAGGACGAAGTGAAGGTGTCCGCCGAGGATTCCAGCTACACCCGTCCCGAAGAAGTGGAAGAATTCGTGACCCGCACCGGCTGCGACTCCCTGGCCATCGCCATCGGCACCAGCCACGGCGCTTACAAGTTCACCCCCGCTCAGTGCACCCGCAATGCCGACGGCGTTCTGGTGCCCCCGCCCCTGCGTTTCGACGTGCTGGAAGAAGTGAGCAAGCGTCTGCCCGGCTTCCCCATCGTGCTGCACGGCTCTTCCTCCGTGCCCCAGGAATTCGTGAAGATCATCAACGAATACGGCGGCAAAATGCCCGACGCCGTGGGCATCCCCGAGGAACAGCTCCGCAAGGCCGCTTCCCTGTCCGTGTGCAAAATCAACATCGACAGCGACCTGCGCCTGGCCTTCACCGCCATGATCCGCAAGCACTTCGCCGAGCATCCCGATCATTTCGATCCCCGTCAGTATCTGACCGACGCCCGCGCCGCGCTGCGCGATATGGTGCGCCATAAGATCGTGGACGTGCTGGGCTGCAACGGCAAAGCCTGATTTGATTCATCATTCCTTGGAGCGGGCCGCAAAGCGCGGTCCGCGCTTTTTGCGCGTGGAATATGTTTAAGCAGCGGTTTTTTTCAATATTATTTGGTTTCGTCTTTACAAATGGGCGAAAATACGATAAAGTTATGTTCATGAAACGGAACGAAAGAGGGAAGCGACATGATTTACGCTATTTGCAACCCGACTGCCGGCAGCGGCAGGGGAAAAATCATTGGCGAAATCATTAAAAAAATATTGATCGAAAAAAATCTGCCCTTCCGCATGGAGGTAACCGAGCGGCCCGGCCAGGCCACCGAGTTTGCGAAGGAAGCCTGCGACATGCAGGTGGACACCGTGCTTGCCATCGGCGGCGACGGCACAGCGCTGGAGGTGGCCCGGGGCATGATTGGGCGGAACAGCGCGCTTGGCATCATCCCCGCCGGAACGGGCAACGATTTTGTAAAGGCCTTGGGCGTTCCGCTTCAGCCCATTGAGGCCCTGGATTATATTTTGGCCCATCCGCCCCAGAGCACGGACGCGGGCGAAATCAACGGGGAAATCTTTTTGAATGAAATCGGCACGGGTTTTGACGTGTCGGTGCTGGACTACGCGGCCAAGGCCAAGAAAACCTTCCGGGGCATTCTGCCTTATCTGTACGGCGTGCTGATGACGCTGTTCCGTTTCCATTCGATCTCCCTCACCTATGCCATCGACGGGGGTGAAAAAGTGACCATGGACGCCTTTGTGGTCAGCGCCGCCAACGGGGAAAAGATCGGCGGCGGCATCCCCATCGCGCCCCAGGCCAAGGTGGACGACGGCAAGCTGGACGTGACCATCGTGGGCAAAGTGAAAAGAACCAAGCTGATCGTCCGCCTGATCGGCCTTATGCGGGGAAAAATCCTGGATTTCCCGGAAACCCAGTATTACCGCGCCAAATCCGTCGCCTTTACCGTGCCCGAAATGCGGGTGAATATCGACGGGGAAATCGTGCGGGAAAAAACAGTCACCGCCCGGGTGCTGCCCGGCGCGCTGATGATCCATCGCTGAACACATGTAAAATGGGCCGCCCTTGATGGGGCGGTTCTTTTTTCACCCTTTTTTCCCGAGCACATAGGATGAAAGTGAGCGGCGGGAAAGCCGCCGCCGGATCACCCTGATAAAGCGAGGGAAACAAGATGGAAATTCAGAATTGGATCGATCAGCAGCCGACGGGAGCCGCTTCCACCCGGCAGAGCCAGTTCGGCTACGCTGCTCTTTATAGTCTCAATGGCTGCGGCTGTGGCTGCGGGTGCGGCTGGCGCGGCATGCGCGGACCCACGGGCCCCATGGGCCCCACCGGGCCTGCAGGCCCAACCGGCCCCACCGGCCCTTCCGGCGGTGAAACCGGCCCTACCGGCGCGACAGGGCCTACAGGGCCTACCGGCGCGACAGGGCCTACAGGGCCCACCGGCGCAACCGGGCCTACCGGCCCTGCGGGAGAAACCGGCCCTACCGGCCCCACTGGCGCGACGGGCCCTACCGGCCCCGCGGGAGAAACTGGCCCCACGGGCCCCACAGGCCCTACCGGCCCCCAGGCGCAAATCACACCGGCAGCGGCGGTGGCCGACGCCACTTCCGAAGCGGACGTGGTGGCACAATTCGACCAGCTGCTGGCAAATCTGCGCACGGCGGGCTTCCTGAGCAGCAACTAATGGACTGACCAACCGGGGGCGGCGTTCGCGCCGCCCCTTTTTCGGAGGGCAACATGAAAATCGCGGTTTATGCCATTGCCAAGGATGAAAGCAAATTTGCGCTGCGATGGGCGGAATCCATGGGGGAAGCGGACGATATTTATGTGCTGGATACCGGTTCCGCCGACGATACGGCGGAGCTTCTGCGCAGCCGGGGCGTGCATGTGACGCGGGAAATAATCGAGCCCTGGCGGTTTGACACAGCGCGGAACCGTTCTTTGGAACTGGTTCGGTCGGACGCGGATATCTGTGTTTGCACCGATCTGGACGAGGTATTTGAGCCGGGCTGGCGGGAAAAGTTAGAGGCCGCCTGGCGGCCGGACGCCACCCGGGCTTCCTATCGGTACACCTGGAATTTTGAACCGGACGGCTCGGAGGGGCATGTGTTCTGGCTGGATAAAATTCACGTCCGGCACGGCTATCAGTGGACGCATCCCGTCCACGAGGTGCTTTCCTGGCAGGGGCCGGGAGAAGAAAAGCGGGTGACGGTGGAGGGCATGCAGCTCAATCACCGGGCCGATCCGTCAAAATCCCGGGCGCAGTATTTGCCCCTGCTGGAATTATCCGTGCGGGAAGCGCCGGAGGACGACCGGAACATGCACTACTTGGGCCGGGAATATCTGTTTCATGGGCGCTGGGACGACTGCATCAATACGCTGAAAAAGCACCTTGCCCTGCCCACGGCCACCTGGCGGGACGAACGCTGCGCCTCCATGCGGTATATCGCCAAGGCGTATGCTGCCAAGGGTGACTGTGTTTCCGCCGAAGCCTGGTGCTGGCGGGCCATCGCCGAAGCGCCGCACCTGCGGGAGCCGTTCATGGATTTGGCCTTACTGCTGTACCGGCAAAAGGATTGGGAGGGCGTGGCGTACCTGACGGGCCGTGCCCTTCAAATCACCGACCGGCCCGGCACCTACATCACGGAAAGCGCAGCCTGGGGCAGCCTGCCCTGGGATTTGAGGAGCCTTGGCCTGTATTATACCGGGCAAACAGAAAAAGCACTGGAAGCCGTCAACGAGGCTTTGCGGCTGTCGCCCAACGACGAACGGCTGAAAAACAATCAGGAACTGATTTTGGAAGCATGCGAAAAATAGCCCACTGCTTACGCATGAATTACAAATTTGGATTTGACGAAGAAAGAGAACGATGGGGTTTCACCCCATACCCCACCAGGGGATTGAATCCCCTGGACCCCACAC
>CACWWM010000268.1 GCA_902764565.1 uncultured Eubacteriales bacterium | reverse complement strand
GACGCGGGCCGCTTTCCGTACCCTTTTACCCCCAGCAGCGATCCTGTGCCGATCACGTCGTACCGGCCATCCATGGCAAAAAACTTGAGCGCCGTCCGCGCTTCGGGACATTCCTGAATTTCATCCAGAATGAGCACCGTTTTCCCCGCCTCAAAAACGGCTTCCGGCCCCAGCTGGGCGGAAATCAGCATGGTCAGATGATCCACTTCCAGAGAACCGGAAAAGACCGACGCATAGCTTTTGTTTTCGTAAAAATTCAGATAAATCGCGTGGGCGTAATTCTCCCGGGCGAATTGACGCACGGAATAGGTTTTTCCGCACTGGCGGCAGCCCTTCAAAATCAAAGGCTTGCGGCCTTTCGTATTTCTCCAGTTTTCAAGCACCTGCTCGATTTTTCTTTTCAGCATGCGCCGCCCTCCTTTGCTCACAATCATAGTATATGCAAAATCTCAATATTTTTCAAGGGACTTTTTGGATGAATGCGAATATTTTTCAACCGACTTATTTCTATTTTTGAATATTTTTCAAGGGACTTTTGCCGACACAGCCTTTTTTCGCGAAAAAGGAGCCCCGCCGAAGCGGAGCTCCCATTTTTTACGTTTTGTGCAAAGGCTGCGATTACAGGGCCTTGCCCAGCGCGTCGTTGACAGCTTCCTTGTAGCCGTCCAGGGACACGGTGCAGCCGGTGATCACGTCGATGTCCAGGCCCTGCTTTTCCACGGTCTGCGCCGCATACTGGGGCAGCGCCACGCCGCCGAGGCCTTCGGTTTCGGAATGGCTCACGATTTCGACGTTCTCGATCTTGCCGTCCTTGATGACGACCTTGACCTTGATCTTGCCGTTGATGCCGTTGCCTTCGCCTTCGTATTCGCCGTCCTTGAAGGAGCCGGTCACGTTCTGCGCGGCGGCAGCCAGGGCGCTGGCGGGACGGGTGGTGCCGGCGGCATAGACTTCGCCGACCCAGGTGGTAACGGGGGTTTCTTCGCTCTTGAATTCGCCCTTGGCGCGCTTGGCGGCGTTGGTGCCGGCGATGCGGCCGAACACCATGGTCTCGCCCAGGTTGCCGGAGCCGTTGTACATGTCGCAGAAGATGGAGCCCATTTCGCCGGCTTCAAACAGACCTTCGATGGGCAGGCCGTCGGTGTTGATGACCTGGCCGAACTTGTTCTTGCGGGGGCCGCCCTGGGTGTTGAAGTAGGTGGGGCCGATCTTGGTGGCGTAGAAGGGGCCCTTCTTCACGGGCACCATGGTGCTGAAGGGACGGCCGTAGTCGGCGTCTTCGCCAGCGTCATAGCGCTTGTTGTAAGCGTTCACGGCAGCCACGAAGCGTTCGGTGCTGAAATTGGGAGCATCCTTGCCGCCTTCGGAGTTGCGGATGGCTTCGGCCAGATCTTCCAGGGTTTCGCCCATCAGCACTTCGCCGGTCTTCAGTTCGTCCACATAGCCGTCGGAGAAGGCGCTGACCAGCTTCTTGCCAGCGGCCAGCTGATCGGCATCCTGCACCAGGTAAGCGGGCAGGGGCATGGGGGTGGAGATCCAGCGGCCGCCGATGTAGATACGGCCATGGCGGGTAGCGGCGGATTCATTCATGAACCGGTCACCGCCGAGACCGACATAGATGCCGGTGCCGGAGTTGGGGCCGCCGAACAGGCTCACGGCGTCCAGATGGGGCCGCTTGTGGGTCCAGGTGAAACCGGCGGAGTTGGACATATGCCACAGGTCAGCGCCAGCGCCCAGAGCCATCTTGATGCCGTCGCCGTCGTTGTACAGGCCGCCCTGCTGATGCACATAGGGCATCTGCAGATAGCTGGCGATCATTTCCTGGTTGTGCTCGAAGCCGCCGCAGGCCAGCACGACGCCGCCGTTGGCCTTGACCTTCAGGTCCTTGCCGTCCTTGTTGATGATCACGCCGATGACAGCGCCTTCGGCGTCGGTGATCAGCTTTTTGCCGGGCGCGGCGAACCACACGTCGATGGGACGGGCTTTCACGGCGTTCTGGCACAGGTTGTAGTAGCCGCGGTCAAAGCGGGTGCCGGTGGCGGTCAGGCACAGGCAGTGCTTGCTGGAGGGGATTTCGGGGAATTCGGCCCAGTTGTAATACCAATAATCGTTGTGGCCCAGCTTGTAGGGGTCGGCCAGGTTGCCTTCGCTGCCGGCCTGTTTCCAGTCGTTGTTGCGGGCTTCCATGCCGGCGGTGGGATGATCCTTAGGAGAAATGATGGCAGGATCGCCGCCCATGGGGCCGGTCATCCAGGCATAGTTCTCGGCGCAGCCTTCGCAGTAAGCGCGGACAGCTTCGGGATCCCAGTTCTGGAACTTGCCCATCAGGGTGGTCAGATAATCGTACAGACCGTCGGGATCGTCAGTCGCCATAACGAACTGACCGGAAACGGCGGTGTTGCCGCCCTCAGCGCCTTCGGGCGCTTTTTCAGCCAGCAGAACCTTCGCGCCGTTTTCATAGGCAGCCACCGCCGCGTTGGCGCCGGCGCCGCCGTAGCCCAGCACGACTACGTCATATTCTTCGTCCCAGGCGATGGTTTCTTCCGCCCGGGCACCGGAAACGCTCAGGCCAGCGCCAGCGATGGTCAGGCCAGCAGCGCCGATTGCCGCGCCCTTCAGGAAGGAACGGCGGGAAATGTTTTTCTCCATGACAAGTTACCCCTTTCTTATTCTGCCGAAAAATCGGCTTTTCTAACGAACAAATTATAAATCTTCCGGGCTTGCATTAGAAGAATGTTTCTTGTATAATAGCGAAAAGGGAAACCTTTCTACCTTGAATAACTGACGAGGCCGACCATGAATACCAAGAATCTGGACACCTTCATCGCCGTTTCCAAGTACGCCAGCATCAACGCCGCCGCCGAAGCCCTGTTCATCTCTCCCCCCGCCCTGCAGCAGCAGCTGAACCGGCTGGAGAATGAAATCGGCTTCCGGCTGCTGGACAGGAATCCGGGCGGCATCCGCCTGACCCCCGCCGGAACGGCTTTTCTGGGCGGAATCGAAAAAATGCGCTCCGGCATGGAGCTGCTTTTGACCCATTGCCGGGAAATCGATTCCATGAACTGCTGCATCCGCATCGGCGCGATCTTAGGCCTGCAGCCCGATTTGTTCCCCCGGGTCAGCGGCCTGTTTTACCAGAAATATCCCAGCGTGATCCAAAAACCGGTCATGGAGAGCGAGGATCAGCTTTTCAGCGACCTGGACAGCGGCGCGCTGGACGCTATCGAATACTTTGACGGCCCCAAAGCCCACGCCCCCGGGCGCGCTTTTGAAGCGCTGATCTGGGAAGGGCGGGATTGCCTGATGTCGCCCAACCATCCCCTGGCCGCCCGGAAGGAACTGACCCTGGACGACCTGAGGGGACAGCACATCATCGTGTACCGGTTCGACCGCATTCCCGGCTTCCGGGAATACGTGGAAGAATGCTATCCGGATATCCGGCTCAGCGAGGATACCCGAACGGTGGATTTTTACACCATGGTGCGTTCCTTTGAGGACGGGCACGTAGGCCTGATCCCGCCCCACTGCGCCAGCCAGTTTCTTCCCCTCAAGGCCGTGCCCCTGGTGCTGGATATGAAATGGGCCCTGGGCCTGGTGTACCGGGAGCCCCGCTCCGCGCTGCTGGAGCAGTTCATCGAGGTGGCCCGGCAGGTGTTCCGCAACCCGGCGCAGTAAGGGGTATCAGGAGCTTTGCCAAAAAAAGGACACTTTAAGTTAGTGTGGAGTTTGGAGGGTGGAGAGTGGAGTTTTGATTTGTCTGTCACTTTTGAATAATAACTTGCAGGACAAACTGTGAATCACTATATATAACTCCACCC
>CACWWM010000267.1 GCA_902764565.1 uncultured Eubacteriales bacterium | reverse complement strand
CACCCGGTAGCCCACCTTGCCGAAGCGGTCGTTTTCCACGTCGAACACTTCGATCATGCCGATCACTTTGCGGGTGCTTTTCTGTTCGATGCCCCACAGGAAATCATGGGACGGGGGCCGCTTCACGTTGGGGCGGGGATCAACGAACAGCAATTCCGGGTTCTTTTCGCCCTTGCTGGCAGGACGGCCCCAGTAAGTGTAAATCTCATCCCGGCCCAGCCATGTGCGCAAATCGTCCGCGTCCTCCGGCCTGAGTTCCCGCAGGATCAGCCGTTCCGTTTCCAGGGCAGGCACCCATCTGCATACCTTCATGCTTCAACCGTCGCTTTCTGCTCGTCCGGATGCGCCCAGTCAAAAACCGCCTGCGCCGTTTTCGCGCTCATGCCGGACACCTTTTGCAGTTCCTCCAGGTCCGCTTCCTTGATGGCCTTGACGGACTTGAAGTATTGCAGCAGGGCGCGCCGCCGGGCGGGGCCGATGCCGGGAATATCCTCCAATGCGCTGTGAACAGACGCTTTCCCACGCAGATCCCGGTGGTAGGTGATGGCGAAGCGGTGGGCCTCGTCGCGGATGCGCTGGATCAGATGGAGTGCCGGGGAATGATGGTCGATGAGGACAGGTTCTTCCCGACCGGGCAGGAAGATTTCTTCCATCCGCTTGGCCAGGCCGAACATGGGCACGTCCGCCCCCGCTTCCAGCATAGCTTCCCGGGCGAAAGCCAGCTGCTCCGGCCCGCCGTCGATCAGCACCAGATCGGGCAGGGGCCAGCGATCCTTTTCTTCTTCCGCGAAGCTCCGGCGGAACCGACGGCTCAGCACCTCGTTCATGGAGGCAAAGTCGTTGGCCCCCTCGAAGCTTTTGATGCGGAAATGCCGGTACTCCTTGGGCGCGGGCGCGCCGTCGATGAACACCACCATGGACGCCACGTTCTGCGCCCCTTGGGTGTTGGAAATATCGTAGCCCTCGATGCGCCGGGGCACATTTTCGACGCCGATGGCCTTGGCCAGCTCTTCCACCGCGCCCACCGTGCGCTCGTACTGCACCTGCTTTTTGGCGTTGCGCTTTTCCAGGGCGTCCCGGGCGTTCTTTTCCGCCAGCAGGGTCAGCGCCCGCTTGTCCCCCCGCTGGGGGATCGTCAGGGTGCACGCCCCGCCCTTCTGCCGCCGCAGCCATTCTTCCAAATCGCCGCTGATTTCCTGGGGCAGGCTGGGGCACAGGATTTCCCGGGCGGGCTTGCGGTCGCCCTCGTAAAACTGCACGATGAAATCGAACAGCACTTCCCCCGGTTCTTCCTTTCCTTCCCGGGGCAGGGCGAAGGAATCCCCGCCTAAGATATGCCCGTTCCGCACGTACAGCACCTGCGCCATGGCGTCCAGATCGTCCTGCGCCAGGGCGAACACGTCCTGCTCCGCGCCGCTGGTCTGGATGGCCTGCTGCCGCTGCATCAGGCCCTCGATATCCCGGATTTGATCCCGGAGCCGGGCCGCCTTTTCAAACTGCAATGCGGCGGCGGCGTTCTTCATGTCCCGCTCCAGCTCCGCCGTCACTTCCTGGTACTGGCCGCCCAAGAATTTCAGCACCCTTTGCACCACCGCCCGGTATTCCGCCTGGCTGCACTTTTCGCAGCACGGGCCTAAGCACCGGCCGATCTCGTAATTCATGCAGGGCCGCTTGGGGCCGTGCTCCGGCAGCGCGTGATTGCACGTGCGCAGGGGAAACAGCTTCTTCAGGTTTTCCAGCGTTTCCCTTACCGCCGTGGCCCCGATATACGGGCCGAAATACTTGGCCCCGTCCGCCTGCTGCCGCCGCGCCAGCGTCACCCGGGGATACGCTTCGTTCAGGTTCACCCGGATGTACGGATAGTGCTTATCGTCCTTGAGCAGGATATTATAGTAGGGCTTATACAGCTTGATCAGGTTGCATTCCAAAATCAGCGCTTCCAAATTGGTGCGGCACAGGATGATATCGAAATCCGTGATATGCGAAACCATGGCCGCTACCTTTGGGGTGTGGTCGCGGCCATGGAAATAGCTTCTCACGCGATTTTTTAAGTTGACCGCCTTGCCCACGTAGATGATTTTCCCGTTCTCCTTCATCTGATAGCAGCCGGGAGAATCAGGCAGCAGGCGCAGCTTCTGGGCGATGGTGTCGTTCATGTTGGGAAAAAGCTGGGGGGAACCGTTCTTTGGAGGCCAAAGAACGGTCCCCCCCAGACCCCCTTCCAAGAAAGCCGCAAAGGGTGAAGTGAAATTCCTGTTTCACCTCTCCATTTCATTCTTTGGCGATTTTTTCAAATCATTCTTCTTCGTCATCGTTGCTGCCAAACGTGGTTTCCACCACGCTGATCAGCTGATCCATCAGATCTTCGTCCACGGGCACGAATTCTTCCATATCCTCGTTGCCCTCGCCCTCCATGGGCTGCACCTTCATCACGTACCGGGAAACCTCGGCTTCGTCCTCCACGTCGCAGGCGTCGCTGAGCAGCACGTATTCGTCCCCATTGTAGAAGAAATACCGCTCCACACACAGGCGGATGGGTTCGCCGTCGTCGCCTTCCAGCTCAATGATGTCCCATTCTTCCTGATTGTTCATGTTGCTTCCTCCTTCTTGTCGCGTTCCCACCGATATTATAGCCCATTTCCGGAAAAAGCACAAGAAAAAGCTGGACTGCACAACTGCAAAGCAGAAACAGATGAAGAATGTCGCATACTTGCTTTTTATGGCTTTCTCGGAAGGGGGTAAGGGGGAAACCGCTCTTTGGCCTCCAAAGAGCGGTTTCCCCCACAATCTTTTCGTCGATCTTTTTCACGCCGCTTTGTCCCGCCGGGCGAACAGCTCGTCCAGGGACATGCCGCAGTTCAGCGCCTGCTGGATGCGGCGGGCCTCCTCCAGATGCAGGGGCGACATGCCCCGCAGCTTCCGCCGGATGGAGGTGTAGCTCAAGCCTGCCTTGTCCGCCAGGGCCCGATTGTCCCATCCCTTCAGGTACATCTGCACCATCACCTGCATGTACACACATTCTCCGCGCATTTTTCTTCCTCCTTTGAAGTATAAGAACATTTGTTCTTCTTTTCGGTAACAGTATACCACGTTTTTCCGCGTTGTCAAACCCCCGACGAAAAATAAATACAATAAATTCCAAAAAGATGCTTTTTTGCTGATAATTTGCCAGATTTGTCCGCTGCAAAAAAAGCAAGAAAAAAATCCCCGTTTTCAGCGGAGATTTTCAGCCAAAATCAGCACGTCCTGCTCGTACACCGGGGCCAGAGCGCGGCGGTAAATGATGGACGCGGGATGGTACAGCGCAAACAGCGGCGCCCCCGCCCGGCTTTCCAGCCATTGGCCGTGGCAGTCGCCCACGGTGATTTTGCCATCCGTCAGGGCTTTCAGCGGCACGTTGCCCAGGGTGACCAGGGCCTTGGGGCGCACCGCCTGAATTTCCTTCATCAGCCAGGGCACGAACAAGGAAAGCTCTTCCTTGTTGGGGGCGCGGTTTCGGGTGCGGCCCGTGGGGCCTTTTTCCGTGGGACGGATTTTTACGGTGTTGGTCACAAAAATATCTTCCCGGTTCAGCCGCGCCAGGGTGAGAAACTCGTCCAAGTTTTTCCCCGCCTTGCCCACGAAGGGGCGGCGCTTCAATACCTCCGTTTCCCCCGGCGCTTCGCCCACAAGCATCAGCACCGGCGCGTCCTCTTTCCCTTCTCCCAGCACCAGAGGCTTGTCCTCCCCCGGCCACAGGGGCTGGAAAAACGCCAGCATTTCCTTATATACACTCTGCAATCCGGGCATAAACACCTCCAACAAAGGAAACATCGGGGGCTCTCCGC
>CACWWM010000266.1 GCA_902764565.1 uncultured Eubacteriales bacterium | reverse complement strand
CCCACGGCGGTGGAGTAGGAATACCGGCCCCCGGCGATGCCCACCTGGTACACGTAGGTTTCAAACACTTCGGCCACGGACTGGTTCAGGTTGTTCTTGAACAGGAAAATCTGCTCAAAGCCGTTATTCATCAGGCCGCCGATGGCCAGGATCAGCATGATCACGATGGTGCCGGAAATGCCGGGCAAGGTGATGTAAAGCGTCTGCTGGAAGCGGTTGGCCCCGTCCACCTTGGCGGCCTCGTAGTATTCGGGATTGATGGAAGTCAGGGCCGACAGGTAAATGATGGTGCCCCAGCCCGCCTCCTTCCAGATATGGGAGCCGACGATGACGGTGCGGAACCAATCCACGGAACCGAGGAAATTGATTTTCTCCCCGCCCGAAGCGGCGATCAGGTCGTTCACCAGGCCGTCCGTCATGCTCAGCATGTTCACCACGATGCCGCCCAGCACCACCCAGGACAGGAAGTGGGGCAGGTACATGAGCGTCTGCGCCGTGCGCTTGAAGACCTTGGAGCGGATTTCGTTAATCAGCAGCGCCAGGATGATGGGCACCGGGAAGGAAAAGATCAGCCGGGTGACGCTCAAAAACAGGGAATTGCTCAGCACGCGGTAGAAAATCTGGCTTCCGAACAGCTCCTTGAAATTGGCGAAATCATTGAAGGGACTGCCGAAGATGCCCTTCTTGAAGCTGAAATTCTGAAAGGCCATCATGATGCCGTACATAGGCACGTAATGGAACACGATCAGGTACACCAGCCCCGGAATGCACATCAGGTACAGCCAGCGCTTTTTCCAGATATAATTTTTCAGGCTGGTTTTGCCCGTCATGGGCGCGGGCACCCGCCGATTGATGGTTTTTTCCATGGTTCTTTCCTCCTTATTCCTTCACGCCGCCCAGGGCCAGGCCGGTCATGAAATACTTTTGCAGGAAAGGATAAATACACATAATGGGCACCGTGGCGACCACGATGGAGGCCATTTTCAGCAGGAAGGGGGTGGACACACGCTCGTCCATGGCGGTCATTTCGTTCACGGCAGATTCAAACAAAAGCTCCCGCAGCACCAATTGCAGGGGCCAGTTGGCCCGCTTGGTCATATACATGATGGCGTTAAAGTAGCTGTTCCAGTAGCCCACGGCGGTGAACAGCCCCAGGGTCGCCAGAATGGGGGCGCTCAAGGGAAGCACGATGCGCACCAGCACCACCAGGTCGTTGGCCCCGTCGATCAGGGCCGCTTCTTCCAGGGAGCCCGGCAGACCCTGAATGTAATTCTTCATTAAAATCAGGTTGTAGCAGCTCACCAGCCCGGGCAGGATCAGGGACCAGGGATTGTTCAGCAGCCCCAAGGTGCGGATCAGGAAATAATTGGGGATCATGCCGCCGGAAAAGAACATGGTGATGATCCACAGGGTCATGTACACGTTGCGGCCCTTCAAATCCTTTTTGCTCAAGGGGTAGCCCGTCAGCACCAGCACGATCAGGGACAGGATGGAGCCGAAAAACGTGATGTACAGCGTGTTTCCGTACCCCGTCCAGATATACCGGTAGTTCGTCACCATCCGGTAAGCGTCCAGCGTCAGGCGGGAGGGGAAGAAATCGAAGTGATTTTTCAGGTACAGGTCATAGGGCGTGAAGGAATAGATCACCACCAGTAAGATAGGAACAAAGCACAGCAGCGCGAATACCCCCACGATCAGATAGGAAAAACCGCCGATCACGTATTCGTCCGCCGTTTTCCTGACGCCTTTTTTCTTGCCCGGCATCCCGATCTCCGTCCTTTCGTTTCAGGTTTTCTTCTCTATTTGTAAAGTATTTTGTCAAGTAAATTTTTGCTTTCGTCAAGTTCCGTGCATATCATATCCCAGTTTTTTTCCCTTGTCAAGGGGTAAAATTGTTTTTTAGGGAAAAAATTTTCCCCGTTTTTCTGTCCTTTTATCAATTTGTTACTTGACAAATTGCTTTACAGTTGCTATAATGCTTTACGGACCTTGACAGAAGGGAGAAACATCATGAGAAACAGAACCGTCAGCATGGACGATATCGCCAAAGCCTTGGGCGTAAGCAAAAACGCCGTTTCCCTGGCCCTGCGGGGCAAGGACGGCGTGAGCGAGGATCTGCGCCAGAAAATCGCCGCCAAAGCCCGGGAAATGGGCTACGGCCAGGAAAAACAGCAAGCCTCCCAATATATCCTCGCCCTCATCCCCCAGCGCAACACCCACCTGCTGGACGGCATGTTTTATCAGCAGGTTTGCTTCCATATGGAATCCTACGCCCGCTCCAAGGGGTATCTGCTCACCATCTGCAGCGTGTCGGAGGAGGAAGAAAAAGCCTGCCTGCCCCACCCCATGCTGGGGCAAATGCCCTTCCAGGGCGTGGCCACCATCGGCAACCTGTCCAAGGATTACTGCATGCTGTACCGGAACTGCGGCATCAAATATTTAATGGTAGACCAGTATTACGACGATATCCCCGTGGACAGCATCACCACCGCCAATACCTCCGCCACCTATATGCTCACCAAGCACCTGATCGAAAAGGGCCACAAAAAAATCCAGTATATCGGCCCCCGCAAGCGCACGTCCAGCCTGTTTGACCGCTGGCGGGGTTACCGCCAGGCCATGGGCCATGGAAGAGCTGCCCACCGCCTTCGTCTGCGGCCATGACGTGACCGCCAAGCAGGTGATCGACATTTTGGGCGCGCAGGGGCTTTCCTGCCCCCGGGATTTTTCCGTGGTGGGCTTTGACGACATCCCCATCCCGGAGGTGGCCCCCCTGAACCTGACCACCTACCGCACGCCCAAGGCCGCCATCGCCCAGGCGTCCATCGACTGCCTGACGCAGAACGCCGACCGACCGCCCCAGAAGCTCGAATTGTACGGCGAGCTGGTTTGCCGGGGCAGTGTAAGCGATATCCGCTGACGGATCGTGAAAAAGGAGAAAACAAAATGGCTGTTTCCTATGACGTGATCGTGGCCGGGGGCGGCCCGGCCGGGGTGGCCGCCGCTATGGCCGCCGCCCGGAACGGGGCTAAAACGCTGCTGATCGAAGCCAACGGATACTTAGGCGGCACGGTTACCCACGGTTCCCTGCCCGCCTTCTGCCCCTTCGGCAATACGGACGAACCGCTGATCCGCGGCATCGGTCTGGAGCTTCTGGAAGCCCTGCGGGCGGAAACCAGGCTGCCCGCCTATTATGCGGACAGCCCGGAAAAACCGCTGTACAATTGGTTTCCTGTGGACGGAGAGGCCCTGAAACGCATCCTGGATGAAAAAGTGCCGGCCAGCGGATGCGAACTGCTGCTGCACGCCCATCTTGTGGGGTGTGAAACGGAAGACGGCTTGATCCGCAGCGTCACGGTGCATACGCCCGGCGGCCTGGAAGCCTACGCCGCCAGGGTGTTCATCGACTGCACCGGGGACGGCGTACTGTCCGCCGAGGCGGGATGCGAAATTCAGTTGGGAAACGAAGATCATCTGGTGCAGTCCGGCACCCTGTGCTTCAAAATCGCGCCCTTTGATACCGAACGGTTCATCCGCTACGCCGAAGAAACCGGAGAGGGCGGAAACCTGCTGCACGCCTGCGCCCGGGCCATGGCCGACGGCGCGTTCCCGGCGGGAGAAACCAAGGTGGCGGGCATCGCCTTTCCCGCCCCCGGCGTGGCCGTGCTGAACTTCGGCCACATTTACGGCATCGATCCCCTGAACGCGGCGTCCCTGACCCGCGCCGAGGTGGAAGGCCGGAAACAGCTGCCGGCGCTTTTGCGCTTCCTGCAAAACTACGTGCCCGGCGCGGAAAACGCCGTGATCGTATCCAGCGGCCCTAATCTGGGCATCCGGGAGTCCCGCCGGGTCATGGGCGACTATGTGCTGACGAAGGAAGATTATTTCCGCCGGGCCGATTTTGACGACGCCATCGCGTACTATTGCTATCCCATCGACATTCACGCCCTGCGCCCCGGCGAACAGGCCGGGGAATGGAACGAGCTTTACTACAACCGGCGCTATCAGCCCGGCGAAGCCTACGGCGTCCCCTACCGCTGCCTTACGCCCAAGGGCGCGGAAAACCTGCTCACCGCCGGAAAGATCATCAGCTGCGATCAGCTCATGCTGGGCTCCGTCCGCGTGGTGCCCTGCTGCTTCGCCACCGGCCAGGCCGCAGGAACCGCCGCCGCCCTGGCCGCCCGCTCCGACGCCCTCGTCCGGTCGGTGCACCCCGCCGCCCTGCGGGATGTATTGAAACGGCAAGGCTGCTTCTTAAAGTAAAACCACTTTTTTGTCTTTTTCGCCCGCGCTTTTCCTTTCTCAAACCATCCTATCATATCGGGCGCTTACAGCGGCATTTGGGAATTTTGACGCCCATGGGAAAGCACAATCAGTATCTGGCGGCAGCGAAAAAAACTGCCGCCAGAATGAAATCTGATGGCAGAAAACTTTTTCTTTTTTCTTTGTCCACTTGACGGGGATCGGTGCATTCTTCGTGCGGCCGCCGCCCCGGACATATATTTTCATCTCTCCTGCAATTGCTGCGTGAGGTCGCTGACCAGGGTAGTAAGGGCGGGGGAGGTTTTCATATCGCCGGACACCTTCTGACAGGCGTGGTTCACGGTGGAATGGTCGCGTCCGCCGAAGGAATCGCCGATGAGGGTAAGGGGCGCGCCCACAATTTCCCGGGCGATGTACATGGCGATCTGCCGGGGCACGGCCACGTCGCGGCTGCGGCGGGGGCCCTTCAAATCGTCCACGGACACGCTGTAATAGGCGGCCACCGCCTCCATCACGTCGTCGCAGGTGACGCGGCGGGGCTCGGAACGGGCAAAAATCTCCCGCAGGGCGTCTTCGGCCAGATGCTGATCCACGGGCTTGCCGGTGAGGGAGGAATAGGCCACCAGGCGGGTGAGGCATCCTTCCAGCTCGCGCACGTTGTTGGAAACGCGCTCGGCGATCATGGTGAGCACGCCGTTGTCCACCTTCAGCAGTTCTTCGTCGGCCTTCTGCCGAAGGATAGCCACCCGGGTTTCCAGATCCGGCTTGGAAATATCGGCCACCAGACCCCACTCGAAGCGGCTGCGCAGGCGCTCTTCCAGCTTGGCGATTTCCCGGGGCGGCTTGTCGGAGGACAGGATGATCTGCTTCCCGGCGGTGTGCAGGGCGTTGAAGGTGTGGAAAAATTCTTCCTGGGTGCCCGCTTTGCCGGTGAGGAACTGAATATCGTCCACCATCAGCACGTCGATGTTCCGGTATTTTTCCCGGAACTCGGCCTGGGTTTTTTTGTTGAGGGAGTTCACCATTTCGTTCATAAACAGCTCGCAGGTGACGTACTTCACCCGCAGCGAGGGCTTCTGGGACAGCATATAATGCCCGATAGCGTGCATCAGGTGCGTTTTGCCCAGGCCCACGCCGCCGTAAATGAACAGGGGATTATAGGCGTCTGCCGGGGATTCCGCCACCGCCAGCGCCGCCGCGTGGGCAAACCGGTTGTTGTTGCCCACCACAAAGGTGTCGAAGGTATATTTGGGGTTCAGGCTGCTGTCGTCCGCCGGTTTTTCGTCGGGGGTCACGCCCGCCCGGTATTCGTCCGCCTGGGCAGGGGTCAAAAAGACGGCCTTCAGGGGCCGCCCCGCCGCCTCAGACAGGGAATTGCTCACCAGCACGGCGTACCGCGGCACCACGAATTGATGGTAAAAATCCGTCACCGCTTCAATAAAGAACTGGTCGCCGGAAACGCCCAGCGGACGCAGGGCGGAACGAATCCAGGTATTGAAGGTTACTTCCGTCATTTCCAGGTGCATGATCTGGCACGCCTGATCCCAAAGGGCCTGTTTATCCAAAGTGCTCTCTCCGCTTCTGTTCCATGGCTTGTGCATGTTTATTTGTGGGCAGGGCTGTGACAAACGTGGAAAAAAGAAAACCCGCCGGGCAAACGCCCAACGCGGGGTGTGGATAACTTTTTGTGGAAAACTTATCGCTCCCCAGCCGCTGCCTTATCATAGCAGATTTTCCTTCGTTTTTCAAGGGTGCTTTTGGGGCCCGTTCCGTGTTCGCGTTCATACAGCGCAAAAAACTGTTGATAACTTTCCCCCGCTACCCCTTGTGGTGCGTCCGCCCACGGACTACAAGCCGTGGCGGACAGACAAACATGAAAAGATCATTTTTATACACAAAACGAATTTTTATGCGAAATATTCAGGGAATATTCTTTGAAGAATCCTGTTTTTTGGCTCCGCCGCGCGCTGATTTTCAAAAGGTGAAACAAAGCCGTATCAAAGTGAAAAAGTTATTTAACAAAAATGAAAAAAGTGTTCTTATTGACGCGTAAGCCGCGAGGGAGCAACCACGGGTCACGCATCAATTACAAATTGGAATTTGTCGGGGAGAATCCTGCGGGGCCTTGCCCCGCACCCCACCAGGGAGGTGACCTCCCTGGACTCTCAATAGCGGATTCTTCTTGACTT
>CACWWM010000265.1 GCA_902764565.1 uncultured Eubacteriales bacterium | reverse complement strand
GGCCGTGTACAGGGCCGCAGCCTCCGGCGCGTCGTGCAGGATCGTACCGGCGATGGAGGCGGTCAGAATGCCCCGGATCTCGGCGGCCTCGAAATGAGAACCGCTGCCGCTGGCAAAGGTTTCGCCCACATAGCGGGTACCCGCCACGCCGGGATTGGTAAACACGCCGTTATCCGGCATCTGATAGGCCAGGGAATAGGTGCCAGGCAAAATGCCCTTGATATAGAAGTAACCGTTTTCATCCGTCACGCCGTAGCTGTGATCGGAAACCTGCTGCCCATCCGCGTTCAGCAGGGCCACGGTCACGCCGGGCAGGCCGGTGTCCGTCTCCGCGTAGGCGCTGTCGATCAGCACGCGGCCTTCCGCCAAGCCCGCCTGGAACACGCTGCCGTTAGCCCGCCTGGAACACGCTGCCGTTGACGCTGGTTTTCTGTTCGCCGGGGGCCAGGGCAATTTCTTCGCTGTCGCCATAGTCAGGCGTCTGCGCCTGAATGCGGTTGGCGTCCTCCGCCTGGTTGGCAGCGTAGGGAGAGGCCACGTAGGCGTCCCGCAGCAGGAAGCGCACAATGTACGTTCCCGCAGGAAGGGGATACAGGGTATACGCGCCGTTTTCGTCCGTGACCGCTTCCGCGGCGATTTCCCCGTTCCCATCCAGGGCCTGCACGGTGAAGCCGGAAAGCGGGCGGCTGTCTTCCCGGAACAGGCCGGTATTGACCGCGTCCTCAAACAGCATGCCGCTGATCGCGGAAGCGGGGATCACCGCCGCGCCGTACCGGGCTTCGGGCTGCAGCCCATCCAGGGTGATTTCTGCCTGGGCGGCGTTCTGAACCCCGGAAACAGGGAACAGCCCCGCTTCGTCCGCCCGGAACAGCCAGCCCTCCGGCAGCTCGGCGGTGATTTGGGTTTCGCCGCCCCGCAGCGCGTTGAACACCGCTTCGCCGTTTTCATTTGTTTCGGTCTTTTCCACGGTTTTGCCGCCCTGGGCAGCCGTTACGGCCGCGCCGGACAGCGCGGGTTCGCCCTCGTCCCGCACGCCGTTCAGGTTCATATCGGCGTACAGCGTCAGGGTAAAGCCCGCCGCGGGCATAGCGCCCACAGCGCCCATATCCGTGGTCACGTCTACCTTCACATACACGTTCAGAGTGCCCGTGTTCGCCGTATCGGACAGCTTGGACTGGCCGGGATAGGTAAAAATCATGCCCTCCGGCAGCGTGAACTGTACCAGATAATCGCCGGGCTGCAGGGTTTCAAAGCTGTAGCTGCCGCTTTCGTCGGGCTGAACCGTGCGCTTCACGCCCGTTTCGCCGGAATACAGGGAAACTTCCGCGCCGGTCAGGCCGGTTTCATCGCCGTCCCACGCGCCGTTATAATTCGCGTCGAACCAGACCCGGCCCGTCAGGGAACCGGTGCGTACAAGACCCATGGCCATGCCGATGGATTCCTTCGCCGCCAGCGTGAAAATATCGGACAGGCCGACATTGTTTTCGTCAGCCGTCAGGCAGTTGTAGAAGATATTGAGCTTCTGGCCCATAGGCCCGGCCGTATAATGTTCCGGATAGACGGCGCGCACCCGGTAGGTGCCGGGAGAAAGCGCCCGCATCGCGGCCTTTCCGTCCCGATCCGTGGAATCGGAGGCGACCACATAGGTTTCGCCCTCATATTCATACAGCAGCTCCACCGGTATGCCGCGCACCGCCGGTTCGGTTTCCATGCGGCCGCCGTTCATGTTCACGTCCTCAAAAGCGATCAGGCTCACCTGGCACGAGGATTTCGTCACGCCCGCGTTGACCGGACGGCTTTCATCTTCTCCCAGGGAAAACCAGGGTGTGCAGCCCACGTTGCCCTGGGCGGGCAGCACGGCGCTGTCCTGGCCGTGGAGGGTAAAGTGATAATCCTTATCCGCTTCCACCACCAGCCGGTATTCCCCCGCCGCCAGCCCGTCAAACAGGAATTCGCCGGACTTGGAGGACACGGCGTTCATCGCCGTCCGGGCATTTCCTTCGGCGTCCTTCGTTTCCAGGGTCACCTTCGCGCCGGACAGGCCGCCTTCGCTGCCGGTCATCACGCCGTCGGGGGTCTTGTCCACCCAGATCGTACCGCTGATCTGGCCGCCCTCGGCCAGCGCGCCCTGAACGCCCAAAATCAGGAGCAGCATTGTGAAGAGCAGGATCAATCCTGCATGCTTTTGCGTCGCGCGCATACTGAAAGCCTCCATAGAAACACAGCGCGCGTCCGCGCCGTGCCGTAAAATTTCATAAGATACCATATTCCATGATAATGCAAACTGCCGGGATTGTCAATGCGAGGAAGGGCTTCAAAATGTAAAACATTGCCGCAAAGCCATCCACGGCTTACGCATGAATGAAAAATGGAATTTGAGGGAAAAGGAGCAATGTTCGCATGAAGCGGACTTGCGACTATTGAGCCTGCGGAACTGGGCGCGCGGAGCGCCCAGCGTCTCCCTAAACAAATCCCACTTTATAATTCTTGCGTTCTCCGTGCAAAGCCATCCGGGAAACCTTGCGCCGCCGGTTGAAGGATGCTATAATGAAGCCGCAAAACTCCGGAAGGAGGAAACGGCCGTGTCCTTTTTCAAGAAATCGCAGCATATGCCCGCCTTTTCCCTGAACCCCGCCACCCAGGAGCCCGCCGTGCGCAAAAGCATCTGCACCGGGGAAATGACCGTGGGCTATATCGACAAAGCCACCGGCAAATTCCACGACCTGATGCTGGTGGACCGCCAGGGCCTGGAGGATTTCAAACGCCAGACCGGTGTGGAAACCCTGCGGGAGATTTATTAGGGGCCGTCTCTGTTCTTCCGCTGTTTTTCGCAAATCCTGCTTGACAAACGGTCAAACCGGTGATACACTCACGTTAATTTCATAGCAAAGGCGATGACGAAGACGGCGGGGAAAGGCCGCATCCAGAGAGCCGGGATTGCTGGAAACCGGCGGCGAGCGCTTCCCAAACGCCCATCCCTTCCGAGCCGAAGCGGTGAAACCGGCGCCGAACCAAGGGCGGGGAAGCGATTCCCTCTCCTGAACGCGGCTGGGAGTAATCGTCTTCCGTGAGGCCGCGTAAGTGCACGGGGTTTGGAACACGAACCCAACGAGGGGCGTCTTCGGACGCAATTTGAGTGGTACCGCGAGCTGATATTCAGCCCGTCTCAAAGAATGACTTTGGGACGGGCGTTTCTTTTGTCCATACCGAAGCGGAGAAAGGGGTTTTCTGAGCGTTGAGAGTGAAGAGTTGAGAGTTGAGATATTTCAAAGTGAATGTCCGTATTCACAGGGAATTCAAGAAACAATCATTTGAAACAAAATAAATCTCAACTCTCCGCTCTCAACTCTCAACTCCTCGAATCCTTTTCTCCCATCGGGATGGTCCAGATATCCCCTTCCCGCGAGAAAAAAGAACGGAGGAACACGACCATGAACGTATCCCAGGCGCAGCACATCCCCGATCAGGTGCGCGAGGTTGCGGCCCGCATCCGCGAACTGCGCGAAATCAGCGGCTACACCCCGGCGGATATGGCCCGGATGACGGACGTGACGGAAGCCCAGTACCTGGATTACGAAAACGCCCGGATGGATTTGCCCTTTACCTTCCTGCACAAGTGCGCCCTGACCTTCAAGGTGGACATGATCGACCTGATGGAGGGCCGCAGCGCGCAGCTTTCTTCCTATACCATCACCCGCAAGGGCGCGGCGGAGCTGACCGCCCAGGAAGAGGGCATCGATATCCGCAACCTGGCCCCCATGTTCCGCAAGAAGATTTCGGAGCCCTATTTCGTCCGCTATTCCTACGACCCCGCCTTGCAGAACAAGCCCATCCACACCACCACCCACTCCGGCCAGGAATTTGACTACATCCTGTCCGGCGCACTGAAAATCCAGGTGGGCCACAACATCGAGCTGCTCCGCGAGGGCGATTCCATTTACTACGATTCCTCCACTCCCCACGGCATGATCGCCGCCGAAGGCGGGGACTGCGTGTTCTTAGCCGTGGTGCTGCCCGGCGAAGAAATCGAAGAGCGCCAGGTGATGCAGACCATCAAGGCCAGCCAGACCCCCAAGGACGAGCACTTCATTTACGAAAAATTCGCCCATCCCGTGGAGGACGAAACCGGCGCTTTGCAGTCCATTTCCTTTACCAACCTGGATACCTTCAATTTCGCCTTCGACGTGGTGGACGCTCTGGGCGATACCAAGCCCGACGCCCTGGCCATGCTGCACCTGGACGAAAACA
>CACWWM010000264.1 GCA_902764565.1 uncultured Eubacteriales bacterium | reverse complement strand
GGACGACCTTCATGCCGCCCTTCCCGCTCATGGCCTTGTGCGCGCTCAGCAGCACCCGCAGCCCCGCGGAAGAAATGTACGCCAGCTCGGTGAGATCCATGATCAGGCTGTCCACGCCCTCCAAGGACGTTTTCAGATCCGCGTCCAGCTCCGGAGCGGTGACGGTGTCCAGGCGGCCTTCCAGGGCGATGGTCAGTTGATTGCCGTTCAGGCTTTTGGTGAAATTCATGGTCGCTTCCCCCTTTTCGTATTCCCGTATTCAATTGCTATTATATACGATTTTGGATAAAAAACAAAGAACTTTTTGGCGGCTTATGATCTTATTTCTCCCGTCAGCCCGTCGTCGTCCGTACCGGTCACCAGCACCCTGCAGATTTCCCCCGGCACGCCGCCCCGAACGCCGCACGCCATGTACTGGGCGGTATAGCCGTGAGAAACGCCGTCCCCGTCGATTTCTTCCACCAATACGTCCACCGTTTGCCCGATTTGGGCTTCCCGGTACTGCCGGGCCATGTCCGTTCCCTCCGCGATCAGGCGGCGGGCTCTCTCTTCACGCAGGGCCTTGGGCACCTGGTTCGGCATCTGTGCCGCAGGCGTGCCCTGCCGGGCGGAATAAGGGAACACGTGCATCCGGGCAAAGGCGATTTCCCGGCAGAAAGCCATGGTTTCGGCAAATTCTTCCTCCGTTTCGCCGGGGAAGCCGGTGATCACGTCGGTGGTAATGGCGCAACCGGGAAAAGCCCCCCGCAGCAGGGCGCAGGCCCGGCGGAATTCATCGGTCGTATACCGGCGGCGCATCCGCTTTAACACCGTATCGCAGCCGGACTGCAAGGCCAAATGGAATTGGGGGCACACCTTTTCTTCCTTTTGCAAGGCTTCCGCAAACGCTTCCGTCACGATCACCGGCTCCAGGGAGCCCAGACGGATGCGGCGCACGCCCTCCACGTCGCAGGCGCGCACGGCGTCCAGCAGCGTTTTGCCGTCCAGATCCCGGCCATAACTGGTGATATGAATGCCGGTCAGCACCAGTTCCGTAAAGCCTGCCTGGGCCAGGCGGCCGGCTTCCCGCTGAATATCCTCCGGCGCGCGGGAACGGATGCCGCCGCGAACGTAAGGAATGATGCAGTAGGTGCAGTACCGGTCGCAGCCCTCCTGAATTTTCAGCACCGCCCGGGTGTGGCCCTCGTGGCTGGAAATGCGCAGGGGCTCGTAGGGCGTGCGCAGGATGTCCGTCACCGCCGCCACCCGCTGGCCCTTTGCCACGGCTTCCTCCAGCAGGGTGACCACTTCGGCCCGCCGGGCGTTGCCGATCACCAGCCGCGCCCCGGTTTCCAGCAGCTTTTCCCCGTCCCGCTGGGCAAGGCACCCGGCAATCACCACCTGGGCGGCGGGATTCGTTCTCAGGGCCCTTCGCACGGCGTTCAGGCTCTTTTTATCGCCGGTGCCAGTCACCGTGCAGGTGTTCACCACATACACGTCCGCAGGTTCCGAAAAATCCCTCGGCTCGTACCCCGCCTGCTGGAACAGCTCCAGCATGGCCTGGGAATCGTATTGGTTCACCTTGCAGCCTAAAGTATGAAAAGCCACCGTGCGCATGGGTTCAGTTCTCCTTCTGTTCCGTCTCGGTTTCTTCGCCGGATATTTTCCGGATCATCTTCTGGAAATTCTCCCGCTGGGACACGTCCCAGTACTGATCAAAGTTTTTCAGCAGGGCCACCGCTTCGTCTTTCCGGCCCAGGGCGGCCAGCAGCGACGCTTTGGTGCCCGTCATGGTATGGTTCAGCTGCCTCCGCATGAAATCCGGCAGATTTTTTTCCAGTTCCATAACGTAGTTCAGCAATTCCCGGTACTGTTCCACATTGCCCCTTTCCAGCCGCTGGCCCCATTTGCGCAGGGAACGCACCGGCGCGGCGGACGACCACCGGTAAGCCATTACCAGCCCCATCATGATCGCGAACAGAAGCGCCGTCCGAACGGTGTCGGAAAACGCCGAATTCTGAACCACCGTCATCAGCCATACGCAGCCCGCGGCGAAGCAGGCCAGGATCACCCAGCACAGCCGCTGATGCAGGGCCATCCGGCAATCCAGCCGGAACAGGGTTTCATTGTCCGACAGTGCTTTCTTTTTCATCATTCCATGTCTCCCGACAGCGTTAAAAGGGAAATCAGCGCCGCAAGCCCCGCCGTTTCCGTGCGGAAGATGCGGGGGCCCAGAGTGACGGGCACGGCCCCGGCGGCCTTCATTTCTTCGATTTCTTCCGTAGAAATCCCGCCCTCCGGGCCGATCACAATGGCTACGTTTTTTTCATTCTGCCATTTGGCCCGGATGCCCCTGCCCCGTTCTTCCTCCCAGGGAACCAGAACAAGATCGCAGGCTTTCATTTCATCGCAAAGCTGTTTCAACGTAATCGGCAGCCCGATTTCGGGAATGATCGCCCGGCCGCTCTGCTTGGCCGCCTCGGCGGCGATGCGCTGGAAACGGGCCTGCTTTTTTGCCGCGTCCTTACCGTCCCATTTGGCCACGCACCGGGAGAAGGCCACCGGCACGATGCGGCAAACCCCCGCTTCCGTGCACTTCTGGGCGATATAATCCATCTTTTCCCCTTTGGGAACGCCCTGGTACAGGGTAATTTTGACGGTCGGCTCCGGGCTTGGCAGCATATGCCCAAGCCGCAAAACCACCCGGGGCGACGTTTCCTCGATCACCGCGCCGTACAGATTGCCTTCGATCAGCGCCTGACATTCGTCCCCCGCGTTCATGCGCAGCACGCGCAGGGCGTGGGCTTCCTCCTCGGGCGGCAGCTCCGCCCGGTTTTCGTCGAGCCTGACGGCGAAAAAACGGTGCATCTTCCTTTTCCTCCCCCGGTTTCCTGATGGATCGAAAGTATTGTAACACAGACCAGGCCAAAAATGAACCTTTTCTTTCCAAATTATATTGAACGCGCTCTTTCGATTTTTTTACTTGTGATTCGCCCCCGTTTCTGGTATACTGTATCAGGTGATTTTCGCGCAAGTACGCACCAAGGAGGTCAGCATCCTTTGAGTAATTTTGATCCTTATTCTTCCGATCCCCGGCAGCCCGCGCGCCATCGCCGCAGCGACCGGCACGCCAACGCCGCCCCTGCCGACGGTGCCGCTCAGTTCCGTTCTGAGGAGCAGCAGGAGCAGCCGTCCCAGGAAATTCAGTGGCAGCGCCGCCAGCCCACGTCCTGGCCGGATGAAAACGCCGCTGCGCCCCGGCCTTCCCGCAGGGCTTCTTCCGCCCGGGACGACGGCCTGTATATGCGCCAGCCCAGCCGCCGGGACTACGGCGACGACGACGATGACTACGATGAGGACGGACGCCGCTTCCCCTGGCTGAAAATTTTGGGCATCCTGCTCGCCGTGGCGGTGCTGTTTTTTGCCGCCCTGTTTTTCGTGAAGGACGCCGGGCCCCTGAATCCCCTGAAAGAAGCCATTACCGGCCTGATCGGCGCGAAGCCCGCCAAAACGCCGGGCGAAGTGCTTTCCTTCCAGGCCGTGTCCACCTCCGGCGTGACCAACAGCCGGATGGCGTTTAACGTGACCACCAACCAGGCCGTGGACGGCGTGCGCATCGAAAACGCCGACGGCGAGGAAATCCTCGGCACCGCCGCCCTGGTGAACGGCGCCAACGAAACCAACAAGATTTGGAACGTCAACGTCATTTTTGATATGCCGTATTCCGGCGAAGTGTACGTGGCCATCCGGGAAGACGAAGCCTGGCGGCGCACGGATAAAAGCGTTTTGCTGAACGTGGCCGAGCCCACCCCCGTGCCCACGGACACGCCCGTTCCGGTCACCGCCGCGCCTACGCTCGTTCCCACCGATATCCCCGTGGTGCTTCCCCTGGAAACCCAGGCCCCCGTTTCCACGGAAAAGGGCACGCTGGCCATGATTACCTGGGCCCCCACCAATCCGCCTCCTGCGGAGCCCACCTTCCTGATCGTGGAACAGCCCACGGAGGAGCCTACCCCCGTGCCTACGGAGGAACCCACTTTGGCCCCCACCGCCCTGCCCACCGTAACGCCCACCCCCACTCCCACGCCAAACCCCACGGCCACGCCCCTGCCCCGGCTGGAAGCTTCCGCCGGTTCGGGC
>CACWWM010000263.1 GCA_902764565.1 uncultured Eubacteriales bacterium | reverse complement strand
CTGAAACGCCATTTTACAGCAAATTGATGAATCGAATGAAAGGACGGTTTATCGGCCTTTCATTCGCAGCGTGTCGAAAAAACTTTTTCGACACGCTGAGAGCGCCGGAAGCGATTTCCGGCGCTCTTTTTTCATCCTCAAATGCAGCCGACTGAGGGGTTTATCCGCGAAATACCACGTAATTTTTCAATTGACAGCAAAATACCTTCACGTATCTATTTCCCATTTTTCCCGTTTCTTCATCATAGCCCGGGCCCAGGCCGGCAGCGCCAGCAGCAGGATCAGGCATGCGATCAACCCTTTTCTCATGCTGTGCTCCCTCCTTTTTCGTCGGAAAACGATCTTCCGCGCCTTTATACGGGAACGATTCCCCGGACTACCGCCAGGGCCTCATTCATCCCTTGGGAAGCCGGTAAACGTCAGTTCATAGAACCCGGACGGGTCCTGCCAGAAAAGGCAGGCTTTGGAAACGGAAAACAGCGTTTCTTCCAGCATGTACGCCGGACAGCCGCCGACGGTCAGAAATGCCCCCTGCACGTCCAAATTGCCAAACCGGATTTCCCGGGCGGAAGGGGCATAGCGGAGCGCCATCCGCCGCCCGTCTTTTCCCTGCCAGACGATGCAGTCCTTTTCCCGGTTGTTTTCATCCGGCGCCAAATCACCGGGCAGCAGAGCGGGGAAACAGCGCCCCGCCCAGCCCGCGGGCGTTTCCGTCTTTTCAAAATCCGCCTGATACCGATTGATAGGGTCTCTCGCGATCAGATGCGCATTTTCCTTCATGCTCCGGGCAATTTTTGCAAGATCCTCCGCGCCGATCCCGTCGCCGCTGATGATATACCATTGCTCCCCGCATTCCAGCATCGCCTGAACGTCGGTTCTTCCTCCATCGTCGGTTTGCACCATCAGGGCGTCCCGATCGCCGAAAGCAACGATCTGAACGCTTCCCCGGCCGTGATAGTTCAGGTCGGGGCGCTGTTTGTATCGTTTGAGCGTGATGTCGCTTTCGTAATCCGCCGTGTGGAAAACGACGTTTTCCGTATCCTGATTGATCAGCTCATAATCCGTCAGCTGGAAACCATCGGGAAGAAAGGCGGGAAAATACGCGCCCTGCCAGATTTCGGGCGGCTGAATAGCATTCCTTTCCTGATCGTCGGAAATCCAGAAATATCTGTCCCGTTTTTCGTCCTCCGTCAGCCTGCGCACGCTTTCCGCCACGCGCAGGGTGCCCGCGCTGCTGTATCCGATGGTTCGGACGCGCAGCGTCTTTTCCCCCGCCTGCCAGACGATATCCGCGGTATTGCTTCCGCCGGAATATCCGTCCACCAGCGTCGCTTCCCCGCCGTTCAGCGTAACGGTGCTGATCACGGCGCCGTCCAGCTGCGCCGCGTGGCTGGAGCCTTCGGAATCGGTTTCCATGAAGGTGATCTTCATGCCGTAGGAATCGGACAAGGCGATGCTGCTGCCGTCCCACTTCCGTGAAAACGACAGGACGCGCAGGCCGTCCGGAAGAAAGGCCGGAAACCATTCCCCACTCCAATAATATGAAGGAGAAACGGCCGCGTCTGCTTCCTGCTTCTGAGCCGTCTGAATCCGCATTTCGCGCGCCAGCGGAAGCACCTGATCGGCAAGGGACAGCAGCGCGTCCCGCGTCATATTTTCGCCGATCAGCTCAAACCAGCTGAACACGTCGTCCCACGCCAATACCTGCTTATCTTCCCAGGAAACGAAGCCGCCGTAGTAAAGCGCCCTTTCCTTCTCCAATCCTTCCGTATAGTCCAGGCCCGTCAGGCTTCTTTCGTTTTCCGAAAAGTTGGAATGTTCGGCAAAGGTAAAGGCCTGATCTCCGTTCACATAGCGGACGGATTGTTCCGTCACGCTTGCCGCGTCCAGCGTGAAGCCCTCGGGAATGAATGAAAAAAAGTAGTGCCCCGCCCATCCGTCCGGCGGCTCCATGTCCATATAATCTTCTTCCATTCTCATGGCGGTTTCTTCGTCCGGATACATCCAAACGCTGTTTGTCTGCACGTTGACGCGAACGAACATCCGCACGATGGCATCCCGGAATTCCGCGATGGTCGCAAAGCCCACGGAAGAAAGGCCCAGCGCCAGCGCCAGGGTCAGCAAAAGCCCTTTGCGGAGCCGTTTTTTTCGTTCCTTCCGCCGGAACCTTTTTTGCTCTTTTTTCCATTGATCGTTTATTTGCAGCGCCTTTTCCAGCATGCGGTCTGCCTGGGTGCGCTGTTCCTCCGTCAGCTCCGGGTCCGGGGAATGGGCCAGGCGCTCCACGGCTTTTTCTTCCTGTTCTTCAAACACCATTTCCAGCAGTACGTCCAAGTACCGATCCTGAAGCGCGCCTTCGCTCACGGTTTCTCCCCCTCTCCGTACAGCATTTGTTTCAGATGCTTTCTCGCCTGCTTGATCAGCGACCGCACCCGGTTTTCAGGAATCTCCATGCGCGCGGCGATTTCCCTGTCCGCCAAATGGTGGAAAAATTTCAATCGCAGCACCTCCTGCTGCTCCACCGGGAGCAGCTCGATGGCCTCCTTCACCGCGTCCAGCTCCTGCCGCAGGTTCAGCTTCCGTTCAAAGGCAACCAGCCCCGCCGTACTGTCCACCGTTTCTTCGTCCATGGAAACAAAGATTTTCTGGCGCAGGTTTTGCCGCCGAAGCTCGTCAATCGCTTTATTCCGCACCGTGACCACGATATACGCGCGGAGCGCCGCTTTCTCCATCCCCTTTAATTTTTCCAGGTGCCGGATCAGGGCGACGCAGCTTTCGGATACGATGTCGTCCACGGTGCCCGAATCATCGCTGTACACCCAGGCGGTTTTCAGCATCAGCGCCCGGTACTCCCGATACAGGCGGGTCATGTAGGCCCGGTCGTCCTCGTCCGCCATGGTAAGAATCGCCATGGGCAGCAGCAGCATAAGCGTTCACATCCTCTTTCGTTTCTTCCGCATGGAGCTTCTTGCCGGCAGTTTTTCACACAAAAAACGGCTTCCATTCCATAAAACGAATGGAAACCGCGATTTTGTACATTTATTATCCAAATTTTTGGATTTTTTCTCAAAAACACAGGGGACGGTTCTCTGTGTTCCCTTACATCATTCCGCGTCCATTTGCGTTCTTTCCGGCGCGCCGCAGACGGAGCAGGGAAGAAGCCTTGAATACACTTTATCGCTGTTGATTTTTTCAAAAGAAACCGGGCTGAGGGGCCAATACATGGGGTCTACGCTGGGGCAGCAGGAGTCAGCGTGATAATACTTTCCCCCGTTGGTATTGTAATAAACATATTCAGGGGCGTCCCCTGCCGGGAGATTCGCAGGCGGGGTTGTGGGCAACGGCGGCATGGTGGCCACAGGCGCGTGTTCGTACTCCGTTGGGGCCTGGGCGTGAAGAAAAGAAAGGAACGCCGGATAATCGAGCGCTGACAGCTCTGTGTACGGCATCATTTCTTCCATAGACACGGTTTTTCGCTGAATTTCTTCGCTGCGGTCGATGGCCCATCCGTTTTCGTCCATGATTTCCTCAAAAAACCTGTAAAGCCAGCCATCCTTTGTCAGCCTCAGCAAATGGTAAGGGCAATACCCCTCCGCGTTCTCCTCAAAGGGTACATCGCACGCGCCGCACAGCAGCCAATCCCCCTCCGCCGTGCGCGTTAATTCGATAGAGCGATAGGCTTGTATGATTGGCTGGCCGCCATACGACGCCGAGGGGATATACTTTTCTATTTCCAGCAAGAAACGCCTCATATCACTATCCCATATGGAAAGGGACGCGCTGGTGATGACGGAGAGGGGAATGGTATCGTTCGTAACGGCGACGCGCCATGTATCTTCCCCGTTCTTTTCCAGTATCGTCCATTGCGCGGTATCGCCGGAGCGGGCCAGGACGACGGCGGCGTCCCCATCCTCCGCCATGGTCAGCAAATCTTCATATTCCCTGCCCGCTTCCCGCAGCGCCTTCTTTTGCCCGGGCTGCAATTGAAAACCCGTATCCGCCAGCGCGGCGGTGCAAAGGACAAAAACAAACGCGGTGAGCAATGACCCCAAGATAAATTTCTTCATCAATTCTTTGCCTCCATTCCTTCAACGGTTTATACGGAAACATCTCTTGTATTCTTTCAATAATGATAACGGTACAGCTCGTTTCCTTCCCGATCCACGAAAACCATGTCGGGGTACAGGTTGATTTGGGCCAGTCCGTCCCGGAAATCCCAGCAGAATCCATCCACCGGCGGAAATGCCCACTGGCCGCGCTCGTC
>CACWWM010000262.1 GCA_902764565.1 uncultured Eubacteriales bacterium | reverse complement strand
TCCACCACCACCCAGGGGGCGGACCTGGTATCGGATATTTTTCTGCGGCTGGGGGCCGTGGGCACCCAGATCCTGGATCGGGCGGACCTGCCGGACCCCGATAAGCCCACCGCCAACTGGGAGCTGATGGATCAATCGGTGATCGACGCCATGCCCGAGGACGTGCAGGTGAAAGCCTGGTTCGACGAAGCGAGCCTGAAAAAAGTGATCGGGCCCCTGCGGGAACAGCTTGCCCTGCTGAAAGCGCCGGGCATGGGCACCCTGCAGGTGAGCATGCAGGGCGTGAAGGAAGAGGACTGGGCGGAAAACTGGAAGCAGTATTACAAGCCCTTCCGCATCGGCCGGCATATGGTGGTGAAGCCCACTTGGGAGCCCTGGGACGCCCAGGAGGGCGACCTGATTATCGAAATCGACCCCGGCATGGCCTTCGGCACCGGCACCCATGAGACCACCGCCATGTGCGTCAGCCTGATCGAAGCCTACTATCAGGGCGGCACGCTCCTGGAGGCATCTTAGCCATCGCCGCCGCCCGCCTGGGGGCCAAGGGCATCGTGGCCGTGGATATCGACCCGGACGCCGTGCGCGTCGCCAAGGAAAACGTGGCCCACAACGGCCTGGACGCCATGATCGACGTGCGAAAGGGCGATCTGCTCCAGGGCCTGTCCCAGCAGTTCGATTTCGCCGTCGCCAACATCTTGGCCCCGGTGATCTGCATGCTGGCCGCGCCCCTGAAAAAACACCTGACCCCCGGCGGCCGCTTCATCTGCTCCGGCATCATCGCCGAAGCGGAGCCGGACGTGAACAAAGCCCTGCTGGACGCGGGCTATACCATCGACGAAATCCTCTCCACAGGAGAGCTTGCTCCCTTTCGGTTGATCTCAGCCCTGACATGATATCCGCCACTGGCGGATGTCAGGGCTTCGTCCACTGGCGGAAATCGGCGGTTCGTCCCTTCCGAGAAAGCCGCAAGGGAAACGTAATGTCAGTCATTCCGTCTCCCGTTTTTCGGAAGGGGCTTTGTTTGTCTGTACAAAAACGCGAATTGATGGTATACTTTACCTGCCGGAATAAAAGAAACTGGTAACGAATTACATCCGCTTTCCCCTCGGTCTGCGGAAAGGGAGGATGCTGCCTTGATACAGGCGGTGCTTTTCAACCTGGACGGGGTGCTGGTGCGCACCGACGTATGCCATTATGAAGCCTGGAAGCAGCTGGCTCACGAACAGGGAATTCCCTTTAACGAGGATATCTTCCGGATCATCGCGGGCAGGAAGCGCGCGGACGGGATGCGCGTGCTGCTGAAAAAGGCCGAGCGCGCCTATTCGCCCATGGAGGAGTGGGCCCTGTCCGCCCGGAAAAACGATCTGTTCAACGACATGGTGCTGAAATTGACCCAGGACAGCATTTTGCCCGGCGCTGTGGAAACGGTAACGCGCCTGCGGGCAATGGGCGTCAAAACGGCGGTGGCGTCCTCCAGTGAAAACGCTTCCGGCATCCTGCGCCAATTGAAGCTCACGCCCCTGTTCGACGCCGTAGTGGACGGGCAGGATGCGGAAAAGGGCAAGCCCGACCCCGAAGTGTTCCTGCTGGCCGCCCGGAAGCTGCGCGCGCCCACCGGCGAATGCCTGGTGATCGAAAACACCGCCGCGGGCCTGGAAGCCGCCCGGCAGGCGGGCATGAAGGCCCTGATTTTGGGCGGCACAGGCGGCCCCGAAGGGCTCTGGGATATGGATTTGCCCGCCCTGCTGCGGGACGGCACGGTGACACAGTATCTGTTGTAATTGCTTATACAAGGAGGTTTTTCATGCTCAAACAGGATGTAACCCAGGCGGTGCTGGCCGAAGCGCTGAAAACGGGCGGTGACTTTGCCGAAATCTTCTTAGAAGACCGGCTGAACAACGGTATTTCCATGCTCTCCGGCAAGGTGCAGAGCGTGAACAGCCGCCGCCTCCACGGCGCGGGCGTGCGGGTATTCAGCGGCCTGCAGGGGGTGTACGTGTACACCAACGACACCACCCGGGAGGGCCTGCTGGCATGCGCCAGGCGGGCGGCCCTGGCCGTGAAGGGTGAAAAATTCTATACCGTCCAAGATCTGACCTGGACGGACGCAAACAACATTCATTTTATTCAGGAAATGCCCGACCAGGTGAAAAACGCCCGCAAGGTGGCGAAAATGAAGGAAGCCCAGGCGATTTTAAAGGAAGAGGCAGAAATCGTTCAGGGCAGCATCGGCTACACGGACAGCGTGCAGCGGGTGTGGATCGCCAATAGCGACGGCTTGTTCACCGCCGACACCCGGGTGTATACCCGCATGAACGTGTTCGCCATCGCCTCCAACGGCAGCGAAAACCAGACCGGCGGCGTCTCCCCCGGCGGCATGCAGGGCTTTGAAATCTTCAACAGCAAAATCAACCCGGAAGCCATGGCCCGTGAAGCGGCGGAGCAGGCCCGCACCATGCTCCACGCCCCCGTGTGCCCCGCCGGGATCATGCCCGTGGTGATCGACAACGGCTTCGGCGGCGTGATCTTCCACGAAGCCTGCGGCCATTCCCTGGAAGCCACCTCCGTAGCCGTAGGCAACAGCGAATTCTGCGGCAAGCTGGGCCAGAAGGTGGCCGCCGACTGCGTGACCGCCATCGACGACGGCACCATCCCCAACGAATGGGGCAGCCTGAACATCGACGACGAGGGCACCCCCACCACGCGCTTGGTGCTGATCGAAAACGGCATCCTGAAAAACTACATGATCGACAAGCTCAACGCCCGCCGCATGAACATGCCCATCACCGGAAGCTCACGGCGGCAGGGCTACATGTTCGCCCCCACCTCCCGCATGCGCAACACCTACATCGCCGCCGGGAACGACGATAACGACGAGATCATCGCCACCATGGGCGACGGCCTGTACGCCAAAAAAATGGGCGGCGGCAGCGTGGAGCCCACCACCGGCAAATTCAATTTCTCCGTCAGCGAAGGCTATCTGGTAAAGGACGGCAAGATCGTGCATCCCGTGCGCGGCGCGTCTCTCATCGGCCGGGGCAGCGAGATTTTGCCCAAGATCGACCGGGTGGGCAAGGATATGCAGATGGCCCAGGGCATGTGCGGCTCCATCAGCGGCAGCATCCCCACCAACGTGGGCCAGCCCATGATCCGCGTCAGCGAAATGACCGTAGGCGGACGGTAAGGAAGGGAGGAAACTTATCATGACCATCGATCAATTCATTCAGGCTTTGCTGGACGAAGCCCTGAAAGCCGGAATCGAAGCGGCGGAAATCTATCTTTCCTCCGGCGACCGGTTCAAAGCCATGTGCGTGAAGGGCGAAATCACCAATTATACCGTGAACGCCACCCGGGGCCTAAGCCTTCGGGGCCTTTATCAGGGCAAAATGGGCTACGCCGCCACCGAAGCCTTTGACGAAGCGGCGGTTGCCCAGCTGGTGGAAGCCGTCAAGGAAAGCGCCACCCTCACCGAGGACGAGGACGTGCAGGAAATCTACCCCGGCGACAAGGAATACCCGAAAGCGGACAATTACAATCCCGCCCTGGATCAGGTGGACGAGGGCCGGAAGCTGGCCCTGATTCAGGAGATCGAAAAGAAGGCCCTGGCCCTGGACGAAAGAATCACCGCCCTCAACTACAACATGATTTCCACCAGCAGCGGCGAAACCCGCATCGTCAATTCCTACGGGCTGAACCTCAGCCACCGGGACAACATGGCCGTTTGCTACATCAGCGCCACCGCCAAGGAGGGCGACCGGGTCGCCACCGGCTCCGGCTTCAAGGTGACGCGGAATTTTGACGAAATGGACGCGGACGCCATCGCCAAAGAAGCGGTGGACGAAGCGCTGTTCATGCTCAAAGCCGCCCCCGTGCCCAGCGGCACCTATCGGGCCATCATCGAAGCCAAGTGCATGCCGGATATGCTGGGGGCGTTCGACGGCGTATTTTCCGCCGAAAGCGCCCAGAAGGGCTTAAGTCTGCTGGCGGGCAAGGAAGGGGAAATGATCGCTTCCGAAGCCGTGACCCTCATGGACGATCCCCTGCTCCCCGGCGGCCTGGCCAGCCAGCCCTTCGACGCGGAGGGCGTAGCCACCCGCACCAAGGCTGTGATCGAAAAGGGCAGGCTGACCACATTGCTGCATAACCTGAAAACCGCCCGGAAGGCGGGCGTAAAGACCACCGGCAACGCCGCCAAGGCGGGCTACGCCGGGGCCGTGAACGTGAGCCCCAGCAACTTCTTCCTGGCTCCCGGCAAAAAGACCCTGGCCGAGCTCATGGCCGATATGGGCGACGGTCTGGTGATCACCGAGGTCAGCGGCCTGCACGCGGGCGCCAACGCCATCAGCGGCGATTTCTCCCTGATCGCCCAGGGCTACACCGTGAAGAACGGAAAAAAAGACGCCCCGGTAGAGCAGATCACCGTGGCGGGCAACTTCTATCAGCTTTTGAAGAACATCCGCGCCGTGGGCAGCGATTTGCTGTTCCCCGGAAGCTCCATCGGCAGCCCTTCCGTGGACGTGGGCGAAATCTCCGTGGCGGGAAAATAAACAGGATAAAATAATAAAGGCTGCTGAGATGCGATCTGAACCGCGTCCCAGCAGCCTTTTGGATTTGCGCATTATACTAAACTCAATATAAAATCTATACAAAGAAGAGAAAGTGTGATATAATGGAATGGGTGATGAAAGATGAGCCGATTCCAGATAAGCGAAGAGGAAT
>CACWWM010000261.1 GCA_902764565.1 uncultured Eubacteriales bacterium | reverse complement strand
AACGCTGATGCCTGCCCTTGCGCAGCCGGACATTCAAGCCGTGATCGAATATTCGGAAGCGGAGGAAAGCGCCGTGCTGACCGTGCGCTACGGCGGCCCGGCCTTTGACGTGACCGCAAAGGGCGAAGAACTGTCCCTGAAAGTGCTGCAAAGCGCCGTGTCCGATATGGCCTATACCTGGGACGAAAACGCGGAACGCCCCAATCAGGCAACGATGCACATTCGGACGGCGTGATCGTTTTTCCGACTTCGGAACTCCGAAATCTTCACCAGCACTGCAAGAAGGAAAAGAAGGATGGCTTTCGGCGTAACCACAGCGAATCTCATCCAATTGCTGTCCATCGCCGCAGACATCGGCATTTGCGGCCTGTGCTTATCCAGCCGTTCCGCCGCGGCAGTAAATGAAACGCCGTCCGGGCTGGTTTCGACGGAATAGGCATAATACCTGTTGCGCTTGTCATGCCAGCTGGCCGTCAGCGTGATTGGGAAGCAGTCGTCACCCAAATCCACCGTAATGCTCTGGGGTAAGCATTGGAGACGGCGTCCATCGGGTGTCTTTATCTCCGTCCACCGCGTGGCTTGAGTAGTTTCCCTCCTCGGTGGAGGCGGTCTGGATATCCTCCCAAAGAACAGGTTAATATACTTGAAAGAATATTCGGCTGTCTCGCTGCCGCTTCAGACAGCGTAAGGGCCTTTGCGGCGCTGGACAAAAGGGCGTTTTCTTTCGTTTTCCCGCAGGGAAACCGCCCTTTTATCCGTTATATCGGCGGAGGATTTTACAACGCCTCCGTTTCATGATATAATTACGAGGCAGCCGGCGTGCATGGCCGGGCCCCTATGATACCCCTGGACATAAAGGAGAACATGCTGTGAAACGAAGCATCCATCTGCCGGAACAGGACGGCGCGCCGGAACCGCAGGAAGCGGATTTTTATGCCGACGCGGCCGCGCAGGACGTTCCGCAGTACGCCGAAGCCTTCGGCCAGCCCATGGACGAAGACGGCGCGGTTTATGATGAAGCCTGTCAGGAAGCCTGGCCCGAAGCCCAGGATGATTTGCAATACGCCTATGCGGGAAGCTGGCTGGGCGAGGAGCAGGCCCCGCCGGTGGAAAAGCCTGCCAAGCGCACCATTTTTAAGCCCCGCAGCCGCAAGCCTTCCTTTGTGCTGGCGGTGATCGTCAATTCCTTCCGGCTGCTGATCCTGCTGGTGCTGATCCTCAGCCTGGCGGGCGTCGGCGCGGTGGTGGGCGTGGCGAAAGCCTATATGGAAACGGCCCCCACCCTGGATTTGGCCGCCATCGACGATCAGGCCCAAACCTCCTTTATCTACGACGCCAGCGGCAACCTGATCACCGACTATAAGGGCACGGAAAACCGCATCATGGTATCCATCGACACCATGCCGATCAGCCTGCAGCACGCTTTTGTGGCGGTGGAGGACGCCCGGTTCTACACCCACAACGGCATCGACGTGAAGCGCATCGTGGGCGCGTTCATCGCCAATTTCGTCACCGGCAGCCAGCAGGGCGGCTCCACCATCACCCAGCAGCTGATCAAAAACACCCTGCTGTCCAGCGAGCAGTCCTACAAGCGCAAAATTCAGGAAGCCTACCTGGCCATGCAGCTGGAAACCCGGTACACCAAGAACGAGATTCTGGAAGCCTACCTGAACACCATTTATTTGGGCGAGGATTATTACGGGGTGAAGGTGGCCGCCTACAACTACTTCGGCAAGGATAACCTGAACGACCTGACCCTGCGGGAATGCGCCATGCTGGCGGGCATGACCAACAATCCGTATTATTACAACCCCCGCCGGAATTTCTACACCCGCCAGAGCGAAACCACCGATTACCGGAAAATCACCGACGACCGCACGGATTACGTGCTGCGCTGCATGTACGAAAACCAGTTCATCTCCTATGAGGAGTACATCGGCGCCCTGGCTCCTTCCGCCGCCACCGTGCTGGAAAAATCGCCGTCCTCCACCGCCCTGTACCCCTACGCCCATTACGTGGAGTACGCCATCCGGGACGTGGTGAAGACCCTGCTTTCCATCAACGGCCTGGAGGATACCTCCGCCAACCGGACGAAGATGGAAAACGAGCTGCGCACCGGCGGCTACCATGTGTATCTGGCGCTGGATACGTCCATCCAGTCCACGGTGGAACAGACCCTGCAAACCTGGAACGATTATCCCGCCCTGCGCGACCCCTCCGATAAGATCTACCGGGCCCGGAACTCGGACGGCACCTACGACGAAATCATCCAGCCCCAGGCCGCCGCCGTGGTGCTGGATTACCGCACGGGCGAGCTGAAAGCCATCGTAGGCAGCCGCACCGCGCCCACCAAACGAAAGACCCTGAACCGCGCTTCGGATATGAACATGCCCGTGGGCTCCTCCATCAAGCCCATCGCGGTGTACGCCCCTGCCATCGAATTGGGCGCGGGCGCGGGCACCATTCTGTATAACATGCCCCTGCCCATCAAGGGCTGGACGGGCAGCGACGGCAAGGATACCTGGCCCCAGAACTACGGCGGTTCCTCCTACCGGGGGCCGGAAACCATCCGCACCGCCATCACCCGCAGCGACAACACCGCCGCCGCCTACGCCCTGATGAACTTCGTGGGCGTGGATCGGTCCGCCGATTTCCTGCTGCGCTTAGGCGTATCGGAAGCGCACATCAACCGCACGCCCTTCGGCCTGGCCCTGGGCTCCAGCGGCATTTCGCCGGTGGAAATGGCCGTGGCCTTCGGCGTGCTGGGCAACGGCGGCGTGTACCAGAGCCCCATCAGCTTTCTGGGCATCGCCGACAGAAATAAAAACGTGATTTACGACGCCCACGCCAATCAGACGCGGCGGCAGGTGTTCCAGCCGTCCACCGCCTGGCTGACCGTGAACATGATGAAGGACGTGGTTTCCTCCGGCACCGGCACGGCGGCCAAGCTGTCCGGCCAGACGGTGGCCGGGAAAACGGGCACCAATTCCGATCAGAAGGGCGTGTTTTTCGCCGGGCTCACCGGCTGGTACTGCGGCACGGTATGGATCGGCCACGACAACTACAAGGCCCTTTCCTCCAAAACCACCGGCGGCAACAGCGCCGCCAAGCTGTGGAAAGCCTTCATGCAGCCCATTCACAGGAACCTTTCCAACCGCGACATCATGGAGGGCAGCGCCTCCGACTACGGGCTGGTGCGGGTGACCACCTGCAACGTATCCGGCCAGCTGGCCACCGACGCCTGCCGCCACGACGCCATGGGCTACGGCACCACCACCGATTACTGGCCCGCCAGCAGCGCGCCCACCGTTTCCTGCCAGATGCACTATACCCTGGACGTGTGCGACCAGACCGGCATGCTGGCGACCTCCTACTGCCCCAGCCACAGCACAAAGGGCGTGGTGATGCTGCCCATCGGCCATCCCCTGTATGAGTTTGCCGATACAGCTTACGCGGGCGTGCTGGCGGACTACCTGGGCGAATACGCCGCCATGCGCCTGACGGCGGACGGCAATATCAACGCCGCCCTGCTGCAATCCCGCACCTGCTCCGTGCATCAGTCCTATTCCGGCGGTTACGAGCAGACCATCATCGATAACACGCTGCTGCCCGACGCCCAGCGCCTGCTGGCCCAGGCCCAGAACCAGCTGGCGGGCACGCCGGAGGATCAGTACGGCTACGCGGGCTTGCGTCAGGCCATCATGCAGCTGAATGATACCATCAACAGCAACCCCACCAGCGCGGCCCTGGCCGCCGCGATGGCGAACCTGACCCAGGCCATGGCGAACGCAAGGGGAAGCTGGTAATAGCTGCTGAGCGCTTAGCGGTGACTTTAAGTCAGCAAAAGAGTTGAGAGTTGGGAGTGGAGAGTTGAGATTTATATAGTCAATCAAAACAGGATGCTCT
>CACWWM010000260.1 GCA_902764565.1 uncultured Eubacteriales bacterium | reverse complement strand
TTTTTCATACGCAGCTTCCTGATAATCCTTGGATACCTCCGGCGTTTGATCGTGATTGCCGAAGACGTGGGCCCAGGGAACGCGGCGCTCTTCCATCGGCGCGGCGAGCTTTTCCAGCAGCGCTTCAAACATTTCGGCGCTGGTGAAAGCGGACACGTTGTCGCCGTTTAACAGCACCAGATCGGGCTTCGTTCCGTCGATCAGGGTTTCCATGGCGCGGAGGGTGCGCGCTTCCTTTTCAGGCTTCAAATGAGCGTCGCTCATCATCAGGATGCGGTATCCCCCGTCCTTGCGGAAACGGAGGGTATGCTTGGTTTGAAAACGATCGGGCAGGCGCATGGCTGTGCTTCCTTTCCGCCGGGATCCCGGCACAGGGACAGCGGGGCCGCCGTAAAGACGGCCCCGCTGAGAGCAGGTTGATATTGTTCTGTTCAGGTTAACGGGAATGATACCATTCGTTGGCTTCTTCGGTGATCTTCGCGCCGCCCATATCGTTCCACTGCTTCACGAAGTCGTCGAAAGCTTCCACGGGCTTTTCGCCGGTGATGATCTGCACATAGGTGGTCTTGCGCAGGGTGTCCAGGCTCTCCCAATACTGGGGCATGGAAGCGGTGGTGATGGGCAGCATGGTGTTGGAGTAGCCGCCGGTGCGGAACTGAGGCAGGCTCTTGCCCCAGTCATACTGGGCGGGAGAAACCTTCATGCGGAAGTAGGGGTTCTGCAGGGTGTTGAACATGTTGGTGTGGCTGCCTTCGTCGGCGCGTTCATGGCCTTCCTTGGCGATGTAGCCCAGCAGTTCGTCGTAGTCATACTGATCGGTTTCCAGATCCCACAGCCAGATCTTCAGCCAGGTATCGTAATCGGAGCCGATGGTGTTGATGATTTCCAGGATGCGGGCAACCTTGGCGGGCTGATCGGCCAGCTTGTAGCTGAACACGATGGCTTCGGAGGTGGTCAGGCCCCAGCTTTCGCCGCCCTGCTTGCCGTCAGGACCGGTGGGGTTGTAGCCAATGATCATCTTGTCATAGCCCAGGCCTTCGGTAGCGGCGAAGGTACGCATGGTGCGGCCAAACTGGAAGTTGCCGCCTTCGCCGGTTTCTTCGTTCTTGGGGCCGTCAAAGTCGGGGGCCAGATGATAGTAAGCGCCGGAAGAGGAGAAGCCGATCTGGCTCTGTTCAAAGGGAACAGACAGGGCCCAGTAGCCGCCCTGGTTTTCGCCGGTGATGAATTCGGGGTCGATCAGGCCGTCCTTGTACCACTTGGCAAGCAGGGTCAGGGCGTCCTTCATGCCGGGATATACGCCGCCATAGACCAGATTGCCTTCACCGTCGTCCACCCAGCGATCCGGCAGCGCGCCGAAAGCGCCGAAGATGGGGTTCATGCCGGTGTTGCTCAGGGCGTAGGTGTCCTTCACGCCGTCTTCGTCGGGATCTTCATTGGCGAACTTGTAGAACACTTCTTCGCACTCTGCCAGGGTCATGGGCACTTTGCCGTCGGTGTAGCCGAACTTGGCCAGCCAGTCAGCACGCCAGAAGGGCGCATAGTTGAAGTAACCGTCGCCGTTCACGCGGGGCAGGCCGTAGTTCTTGCCGTTGAAGGACACGTTGCTGAAGCAGCCGGGATCGTATTCGATCAGCCAGGCGTAGCTTTCCGGCATGCACTGCTGAATCACTTCCAGGGGCAGCTCCATGGCCACGCCCTGCTTGATCCACTTGGAGAACTGGGACGCATCCTGCAGCATGAACACGTCGGGCACTTCGCCGCCGGCGATACGGGCGGTGAGCAGCTCGTCGTAGTTTTCACGTTCCAGGAACCACACGTCCAGGTCTACGTTGAACTTTTCTTCCAGCCAGGCAACCACGGAGTCGCCTTCGGCGATGGCGTCGGTGTCATGACCGGCCAGCCAGGCGATGGTGATCTTTTCACTGGGGTCAGACACGTATTTGCTCAGGTCCACGTCGGCCAGCGCGCCCGCGGCGCAGCCAAGGCAAAGGATCAGAGCCAGGAGCAGGGCAATACCTTTTTTCATGGGGATACCTCCTTTTTATTTTCTATCAGAGACTGCGCTCTGATTAGGAACGAAATGAATTTATCCTTTTAGCGATCCGATCAGCACGCCCTTGACGAAGTACTTCTGCAGGAAGGGATACACGCAGATGATGGGGATGGTGGCCAGCATGATGGACGCGGCGCGCAGGGTGACGATATCCGTATCGGTGGTATTGGCGATCGCTTCGCTGGCGGCGGTCATTTCCTTGGAGTCGGTCAGGATGATGCGGCGCAGCACCACCTGCAAAACGAACTTCTTGGGGTCGGTAATGTACAGCAGGCAGTTAAAGTAGGCGTTCCAGTTGCTCACGATGACCCACAGGCTGATGGTGGCCAGGATGGGGCCGCTGAGCGGCAGCATGATCCGCCACAGCACCTGCCAGCTGTTGGCGCCGTCGATGGTGGCGGCTTCCTCCAGGTCGCCCGGCAGGGTCATGAAATAGTTGCGTGCGATGATCACGTGGGAAGTGCTGATGCAGTGGGGCAGCACGATGGCCAGGAAGGTGTTGCGCATGTGCAGCGTGTTGTTCACCAGCAGATAGGTGGGAATCATGCCGCCGGACACGAACATGGTCACCAGGATGATGCTGGTAAACACGCCGCGCAGGGGCAGATCCTTCTTGGACAGCGGATAGGCCGCCAGCACCACGCCCGTAATGGACAGGGCCCAGCCCATGGCGCACACGATCAGGGTGTTCTTATAGCCGCTCCAAAGGAAGCCGGCGCTGAGCATATGCTTGTAGGCGTCGGTGGAGAATTTCTGAGGCCACAGCCGGAAGCCCGCCGCGGAGGCGAAATCGGGTGTGGTGAAGGAATTCACCAGCACATGCCAGTAGGGATAAACGAAGGTGATGCTGAGGATGGCGAAAAACAGGATCAGGAACGCCTGAAAATACGGCTCGCCCTTGCTTTCATAGATCCTTTTTTTATGCTTCGGACGCGGCGCGGGTATACTGCTCATCTTCTTTACCCCCTTACCACAAACCGTATTCGTTGATACGCTTAGAGAAGTAATTGGCGCTGAGCACCAGCACCAGGGAAATCAGGTTGCGGAACAGCTCCACCGCCGTGGCGTAGCCGTAGTCCAGGTTCTTTACGCCCTGGCGATAGATGAACGTGCCCAGCACGTCGCCAACGCCCAGAACGGCATCATTCAGCAGGTTGAAGATCTGGTCAAAGTCGTCCTCCACCAGGCTGCCCATGGCAAGGATCAGCATGATGGTGATAACCGGCGTGATGCCGGGAATGGTCACGTGCCAGATGCGGGCCCAGCGGCCGCAGCCGTCCACCCGCGCCGCGTCGTACAATTCTTCATTGACGCCGCCCAGGGCAGCCAGGTATACGATGGAGCCCCAGCCCACGCCCTTCCAGATGCCGGTCACCACCAGCGTGCCCCGGAAGTATTTGGGATCGCCTAAGAAATAGATGCTTTCCATGCCCATGGATTTGAGCAGGCTGTTGATGGGGCCCCGGGTGGGCGACAGGATCACCATAAAAATACCCGTCAAAATAACCCATGAAATGAAGTGCGGCAGATAGCTTAAGGACTGCACCACCCGCTTGTATTTCTGGCCCCGGAGTTCGTTGAGCATCAGGGCCAGGATAATGGGGGCGGGGAACCCGAAGGCGAATTTCAGCGCGGCGATTGTAATGGTGTTCTGAAATACATTCCAGAAATTATAGCTGTTGAACAGCCGATCAAAGTTTTGGAAGCCGATCCACGGGCTGCCCGTGATGCCTTTCAGCAGCTGAAATTCCTTGAACGCCAGCGTAACGCCGTACAGCGGGCCGTACTTGAACAGCAGATACCAGCAGATCACCGGAAGGATCATGCACAAATGCAGCTTATGTTTCTTGACCCGGCGCATGAAGGAACGCCGTTTTTTGAGCCGGGCCGT
>CACWWM010000259.1 GCA_902764565.1 uncultured Eubacteriales bacterium | reverse complement strand
GCCGGACATCGCAACCTGGCGCAACTTCGATTATCAGGAATACGCCACCTACGCCGAACAGGGCCTGCTGGGCGCGCTGCCCCAGGGCTGGGAAGAAAAATATCCCGACCTGTACCAGATGGTGAAGGTCAGCGGCCTGTATGACAAGCTGCACATCGGCGGCGAAATGTACGCCATCCCCCACGCCACCTTCGCCCGTTTCAGCGGCATGCAGACCGTGGTGAGCAACCAGACCCTGTATTACCGCAAGGACTGGGTGGAAAAGCTGGGCATGGAGCCCTTCGGCGATACCGTCACCCTGTCCCAGATCGAAGCGCTGTGCAAGGGCGCGGTTGAAAACGATCTGGCCGGCAACGGCGCCACCATCGGCTTCAGCACCGACCCCGAATACTATTCCAACTTCCTGATGCAGTTTGCGGAAGTGGACTACGACGCCTTCATGAAGGAAGACGGCCATTACAAGCTGGCGGCCTCCGATCCCAAGGTGATCGACTGGATCAGCTTCGGCCGGGATTGGTATAATAAGGGCATCGTGGACCCGGACACCACCAACAAGTTCACCTCCGGCATCGCCGCCTGCATGATGCACAACGGCGCCATTTCCTCCTATCACGGCTATAAGGTCACCTTCGATTCCAGCACCGGCCTCAATTCCGACGCGTGCATCGGCGTGGCCGCCATGGCGACGGACGACGGCGTGGCCCATACCAACGAAGCGGCCAACTACTGGAGCGCCACCTTCTTCAGCCCCGACATTTCCGAAGAAAAGCTGGACCGCATCCTGACCATCATGAACTGGGCCTGCACCCAGGACGGTCAGCTGACCGTGGTGGTGGGCGTTCCCGGCGAAACCTGGGAATACGATGAAAACGGCAACGTGAAGATGCTCACCGAAAAGGACGCCAACGGCAACTATCCCGCCACTCCCGACCTGTACAACAGCTACAACATCTTCCGTTCCCTGGGCATCCTGCCGGACGACTATTCCTTTGTCAATCCCTCCAACGAAAAGCTGGTGGTGGATCAGATCAAAGCGGTTTACGCCGCCAAGGAACGGGGCTATATCATCCCCCTGGATTACGACTACGAGTTCTTCGCCAGCGACGCCAAATCCCAGTTCTCCCTGAAGTTCCAGGATGAAATCACCCGCATCATCCTGCTCAAGGACGCCGACGTGGCCGCTGAATGGAACGGCTTCCTCACCCAGAACCAGGCGATTTGGGAGCCCGTCATCAACGATCTGAACAACGAGTTCTTTAAGTAATCTCCCCTGTTTCCCAGGCTGCCGGTATGCGCTGTACCGGCAGCCTCTTCTTGGGTTTTGACACAAAAAAAGCCAAAAGGAGCCGCACATGCAGTACATCTACGAAACGCACATGCACACCAATCAGGCCAGCGCCTGCGGCCGGTCCCCCGGCAGGGATTACATTCAGAAGTATATGGACGCGGGGTATGCCGGCATCATCATCACGGATCATTTTTACCGGGGAAACTGCGGCGTGGACCGAACCCTTCCCTGGAAGGAATTCATTCACCGCTTCTGCGCCGGGTACGAGGACGCGCGCAACGAGGGCGAAAAGCGGGGCTTCCCCGTGTTCTTCGGCTGGGAAGAAAACGTGGACGGCGACGAATACCTGATCTACGGTCTGGATGAAAGCTGGATGGCGGAGCACCCCGATATGCCGCGCTGGACCCGGAAGCAGCAGTACGATACGATCCGCGCCGCGGGCGGCTGCGTGGTGCAGGCTCATCCCTTCCGCGCCAGAAGCTACAATCACACCATTTATTTGTCCGCCCGGATGTGCGACGGCGTGGAGATTTTCAATTCCGCCAACGAAATGAACTGGAACATTTTAGCCGCGCGGTACGCCCAGGTCATCGGAAAGCCCGCCACTGCCGGGTCGGACAACCACTGCGCGGATACCATGAAAAAAGAAAACCTGTCCGGCATCGTGCTGGATCAGCCCTTATCCTGTATCCAGGATTATGTGGACGTGATCCTGAACCGCAGGCCCATGGGGCTGCATCTGCCCGCCGCGCTGCCGGAATGGACGAAGGAAATTACCCCCGATCTTCCCGCCCTGTGGCTCGGAGAACAGGGAGAAAACACCGGCCTTGACGTGATGGAAATGCTGTCCAGATAAGGCCGGAAGCAAAGGACAATACAGGAGGGATCAGGATGTTCAAATTCTGGGGCGACGGTTCGCAGGAAGCCATGGATCTGGTCAGCGCCATCAAAGTCCGCAGCACGGACAACTTCAACTGGACGTTCATTTTTATTCTGGCCGTGGTCTTCTACGTCTACTGGACGGAAATCCATAAGAAAAACTACGAAGCCGTGTCTGCCGGGCTTGCGCTGTACGGCGTGCATTGGCTGTACGAAATCTGCAACGCGGTCATCGGAAAAATCACCGGCTATCCCCTATGGTCGGTCAGCAACGCGTCCACCACGTTTATCCTGCTGATCGGCGTATGCTGGGAGCTTTCCATGATGTTCTCCCTGGCGGGCATCATTTCTTTCAGGATGATGCCGCAGGATCGGACGAAGCGCTATCTTGTTGGAAAGCTCGGAAAGAACGGCGTCAGCTGCAAATTCGTGGCTGCGCTGGAAATGGCGCTGCTGTTCGCCCTGTTTGAATCCTTCCTGGCGGGCACCAGCAATCATTCCTTTATCTGGGTCTATCGCTGGTGGGGCGTTCTGCCCGTATTCCTTACCACGTATATCCCCTTCTTCCTGGCCAGCAATTATGTGCCGGACATGGCGCCCCGGAAGCGGAAGGCGTTCCTGATCACGGAATGGGCGCTGGTGTTCATCCTGCTGGCCGTGCTGATCCCGCTGGGGATCATTTGACGGCATAGGAGAAAGCCATGAAAAGCATTCTGATTGCCGACACCACCCGGGAAGAGCGGGAGCAGATCGTCGCGGACTCCATCGGGAACATCGACGGGCTGTGCGACGGCTGCAGCCCCGGCCTGATCGAAATGTACCAGGCATACATTGAGGGACGCAAGGAGCTCAGGGACATCAACATGGAATTCAACGCCCGTTACACCCGCGGCACAGCGGAACCGGACAGGGGCGCTTACAGCTGCGCGGACGAATGAATCCATGAACCGGTTCCCGAATCAAGCGCTGTTGCCCAAAGACAAAAACAGGATACCCCGCTGCCCGCCACAGCAAAAAACGCAGACGAGCAGAGCGCCAGGAACAATCCGGGCTCTGCGCGTCTCATGCCACGGTGCCTGGCCTTCCCCTTTTCGTTTTGCTCCGGGCTGACGGCGCCATTGCGGCACGAAGCGGAGCGGCTTGAAAAAAATTTCAGAAAACAAATAAAAACTGGTTTTGGGGGCTTGACAAAGCCGGGCGGCGGGTGTATTTTATCGTTGACTGAAACGTTTAAGTAATTGATTTCAAAAGAGGTGCGTTGATTTGCAGCGCGTCAGCATCAAGGATGTTGCGAAGGAAGCGGGCGTATCCGCCAGCACCGTCAGCTATGTGCTGAATAACTCGCCCACCGAAAGCATCAGCGCGGAAACAAGAAAACGGGTCATGGCCGCGGTGCAGAAGCTGGGTTATGTGCCCAACCTGAACGCCCGCAGCCTGTCCAGCCGCCGCAGCAACCTGATCGGCGTGCTGATCCCGCAGACGGAGCCCGGAAAAGAATTCATGTTTTCCAACCCCTTTTACGGCGAACTGCTTTCCGCCATCGAATATACCGCCCGGCAGCATGGGTATCACTTGCTTCTGTCCGGCACGCAGGAGGATCAGGGCTACGCAAACGTCGCCCGGAACCGGGGCGTGGACGGAATCATTATCGTGGGCACCTACCCCGGCGAAAGCCTGAACGAATTGAAGCGCATGGGCGTGCCCATCGTGCTGGTGGACAGCTATGTGACGGACGACGCTTTCCATACCATCGGCATCGAGGATAAAGAGGGCGCGCGCATGGCCACCCGCTATCTGATCGGGAAAGGCCATCAAAGCATCGCGTTCATCAGCGGCTCCATCCGTGAAAACGGCGTCAATATGAAGCGGTATCAGGGCTATTGCGATGCTTTGCGGGAAGCCGGGCTGACACCCGATGAAGGGGCGATCTATTCGGGCACGGTGGATTATGAATACGGCCTGACCGCCGCCCGGCAGTATCTGGACCGGGGAAGGCGGCAGACGGCGGCGTTTATCACGGCGGATGTTTTGTCCATGGGCTTTGTGAAGGGCCTTCGGCAGCAGGGCGTCTGCGTGCCCGAGGATATCTCCATCGTCAGCTTCGACGACGTGTATCTTGCCAACATGGCTTATCCGTCCCTGACCACCGTGCATCAGGATATCGGAGAAAAGGGAAGGAAGGCCGTGGAACTGATTCTGGAAGCCGCCCAGGCCAAGGAACACCGGCATACGGAATGTATTCTGCCGCTTCGTTTGGTGGAACGGGATTCCGTCCGGGAATGGAGGAAATCGGATGATTGACGCAAAGGGTTCCACGCGATCTTCCGTGGGGGAGAATCCCTGGAAGTGACCATCCTGGAGGGGGAGCCGCCGGTGGGAAAGGCAATCGCAGAAACGCAGATGGAATTGCCGGAAGGATATACGCTGTTCCTGTCCGGCAATAAAAAAGGGTTTTTGCTGAAACGTTTAAGCGATCCGCGGCATGCCGCCGCAGCTGTGGAAGTGGCCCAGTACCGGCTTGATCTTGCCGACGACGGCCATATTACGGCGCTGGAGCAAACCGGTACGCTGAGCGCGGCCCATATCTGGGGCACCGGCGAAAGGTATCACGCCGTCGATATGAAGGGCAGCGTTTCTTCCGGCGCGGTGACGGAAAAGTTTACCCAGCAGGGAGAACAGGCCTATCTTCCCATCCCCTTCTTCTTTACTGAGCAGGGTGTGGGTTGCTGCCAGGAATCGAACCTGCCCGTTCAAATGGATTTCCGGGACGGGTTCACGCTTCGCCAGCAGACAGCCGGTTCCGTGCTTGCCCATGATTTTTGGTTCTTCGGCACGCCGTCTTCCATCCTGGCCCGGTTCATCCGGCATACGGGCCAGCCCGTGCTGCCGCCGGAATGGGCGTTCGGCGTCTGGATCAGCGCCAACGGCTGGGACGGCGACGCCGAAGTGGACGCGCAGCTTTCGGCGCTCAAGCAGTACGACTATCCGGCGGACGTGATGGTGCTGGAAGCCTGGAGCGACGAAAGGACTTTTTACCGCTGGAACGACGCGGAGCATTGGGCCGATCCTGAAAAGGCCGTCCGGCGCATCAAGGACGCGGGGCTGCATCTGGTGCTGTGGCAGATTCCCGTCATCAAGCAGATGCGCGACGGCGAACCGGGCGAACAGCTCCTGCGGGACGAACGGGAAGCCATCGAAAAGAAATACTGTATTTTCAAAGAAGACGGCACGCCCTACCGCATCCCGGAGGGGGTATGGTTCAACGGCAGCCTGCTGCCCGATTTTACCAATCCGGAAACCGTGGCCTGGTGGTTCGGCAAACGCAAGTACCTGCTGGATATGGGCGTGGAGGGCTTCAAAACGGACGGCGGGGAATTCCTGCTGGACGATACCGCATGTCTGCACAACGGCATGCGCGGCCGGGAAGCGCACAACCTGTACCCCAGCCAGTATATCGGTGCCTATCACGATTTTATGAAACAAAACGGCGTGGAGGGCGTTACCTTCAGCCGGGCGGATTATACCGGCGCGCAGACCCGGCCCATTCATTGGGCGGGCGACCAGCTGAGCCGGTGGAGCGAGCTCCGGGCGCAGCTGAACGCGGGCATCACCGCCGGACTGAGCGGCGTGCTGTTCTGGAGCTTCGATATCGGCGGCTTCGCCGGAGAACTGCCCACCGCCGAGCTGTATCTTCGCGCCACGGCCCTGGGGTGCTTCTCCCCCATCATGCAGTGGCATGCGGAGCCCCGAAGCGGCCAGTTTTACGCCACCCACGAGGACGGCTTCGTCAACGACCGCAGCCCCTGGAATCTGGCGGAAAAGCTGCACGATCCCTCTGTTCTCACGATCGGCACAAAATTCGCAAAGCTGCGCGAAACGCTCCGGCCTTATCTGACGCGGGAAGCGGCCTTTTGCGTGAAAGCCTGCCGCCCCCTGATGGCGCATCTCTGCCTGGACTGGCCGGACGACGAAACGGCCTGCGCCTGCGGCGATCAGTATATGCTGGGAAGAAGCCTGCTGATCTGCCCCATCCTGGAGGAAGGGCAAACCTCCCGCCGGGTATGGCTGCCCCGGGGCGAATGGAAGCATTGGTTCACGGGCGAAACGTTCCGCGGCGGAACCTGGCTTGAAATGAACTGTCCCCTGGATGAAATCATTGCCTTTGAAAGGGTGTGATCGCATGGCGCTGCCGATGATTCATCCCTGGCAGATCGAGCTGGAAGGGCCTGTGACGGATTATTCCGAAAGCATCTTCGCCATCGGCAACGGCCGGATGGGCGTTCGCGG
>CACWWM010000258.1 GCA_902764565.1 uncultured Eubacteriales bacterium | reverse complement strand
CAGGGTCAGCACCACGTTGATGGCGGTGCCCACCGCGGTGTACACAATGGTGTTGCGATAGCCCGAATAAAGGCTGCTGTAGCTCAGGATGCGCTGATACCCTTCCAGCGTGGGCTTGATGGGCCGCCAGATCACGTTCCCCGCGTATACCGCCGCGGGATCGGAGATGGAGGCGATCACGATGAAATACAGCGGATAGGCCACAATGAGCAGCGCCAGCGTTAACAGCAGATAGTTGATTGCGTCAAATACCCGGTCCGTTCTGCTTTGATGGATCTTTCCGCGGACAGACGCGCCTGTATGCATTCGCTCCACCTCCTCAGAACAGGGAAGAATCGGAGATTCTTCTGGAAATCCAGTTGACCGTTACCAGCAGCGTCAGGTTAATGACCGATTCAAACAGGCCCACGGCGGTGGACAGGCTGAATTGCGATTTGAGAACGCCCCGCTTGTATACATAGGTGGAAATGATTTCTGAGGCGGAGATGTTCAGGGACGTCTGCATCAGGTAATCCTTTTCAAAGCCTACGTTCATCACTTTTCCGGCGGAGAGGATCAGCATGATCACGATGGTGGGCATGATGCCCGGAATATCGATGTGCCATACCCGCTGGAATTTGTTCGCTCCGTCCACCAGCGCCGCTTCGTGCAGTTCGGGGCTGATGTTCGTCAGTGCCGCCAGATACAGGATGGAGCCCCAGCCGGTGGACTGCCAGATTTCAGACAGTACATAGATAGGAACAAACGCGCCCGGCTCCGCCATAAAATGCACGCGAGTGCCGCCTATGCTTTCGATCAGCTTGTTGACGATGCCGGAGGAGGGGGAAAGAAACAGGAAGATCATGCCCACCATCACCACGGTGGAGATGAAATGGGGCGCGTACACCGTGGTCTGAACGATTTTCTTGTATCGCGCCGAGGGAAGCTGGTTCAAGAGCAGCGCCAGGATGATCGGCAGGGGGAAGGAAAGCAATAAGGTGAAGATACTCACGCTCAGCGTGTTGCGCATCAGCTTTCCGAAATCCGCCGCCGAGAAAAAATAGTTGAAATTCTGAAAGCCCACCCAGGGGCTTCCGGTGATCCCCTTCACGGCTTTATAGTTGCGGAATGCAATCTGTATGCCGTACATTGGATAGTAACGAAACACCGCGTAATAAACGATGGCCGGCAGCAGGAAAAGATACAGCGCCCAGTGCGCTTTGATCCTTTTCCATAAATGCCTGCCGTACCGCCTTTTCCATGCGGCAGCGTACATAAAGCCCACATCCTTTTCTGCCGTGTCGGCTGGTTTGTGAGGCCATTGTATAATCCGGGCCGTTGATTGTCAATTTACACATTCAAAAAACATGTGCAGTTGTTGAAAATCCCCCATATGCAGCTCTCAAACGGCTTGCAGATGGATCTTTATCTATGGTATAATACCCCGCGTTAACGGGCTGGATCATACGAACACGCCTCAGCAGACGGCTTGAAAAGTCAGTGAATTGGCGGGAGAAAAAATGAAGCATACAGGCCGCGTTTTTTATCGTTACTTTGGTTCGCTGTTCGCGTTGGTGGTCATTCTGATCATGTCCCTGTGGCTGATCAATCTCCACTTTATTTCGGATAACTACAGCCGGGAAATCGCCCAGACGGTGAACCGCAATCTTGCCCAGGCCACTTCGGCGCTGGACACCCACGTGCGTCAGATGGTGAATATCTGCTACCTGGTGCAGAACGATTCCCTTTTTCAGAAGATGGATCAGAACTCCCAGGTGAATGAAATGCGGCAGGCCTCCGCCGCCATTTCCAGGTATTCCGCCGTACTGTCGCTGGCCGAAACGATTTTTTGCTATTGCCCCAAGCAGGAAAGGGTGTATCTTCCGTCCGAATCCCTGAATCTTCAGGTGTTCATGGAGCAATATCATTATGCGAACCATGACGTTCAGGATTTAAAGGATACGCTGGCCGCTTCCAGCAGCATTTGCATCTGGGAAAACGATTCCGTTACGCTGCCCGGCCGAAAAACGGAAAACGTGGTCACGTTCTTTTTCAGCGTGCCCACCCATCCCATCGCCGAAAGAATCCATATGGGCTTCCTGATCCGCAAGGACAATATCGCGGATCTCCTTACGCCTATTACGGCTTATGCGGGCGCGTCCGTTATGCTGCTGGATCAGAAGGGAAACACCGTGGCTTTCTTTGGAGCAGAGCCGGACGCCGGGACGGCGGAGCTGATGCAGTCCTGGATGTCTGAGGACGCCGACCCGGGGCAGACCGTGAAAGCGGGCGGCTCCACCTCCTATTTGTACCGCGAGCGTTCTTCCTCCACGGGGCTGACCATGGTATCCATGATCCCCCGGGCCAGCCTGGAAATCAATTTGCAGCGCGAACGGCTGCTGATCACTGCCGGTATGGCCGTGATCCTGCTGGCAGGGGGCGCCGCCGCTTTTTTCCTCAGCCGGATGCATTACCGCCCCATTGCGCATCTGGTGAAGAAAGCCGTGCCGGAGCAGGCGCTGACCCATCGAGTGAATGAATTGGACGCGGTGGCGTATGAAATCGAGCGGCTGAATACCCAGCACAAAACGCTGCACGAACGGCTGAAAAAACAGGCTTCCGCCCAAATGCACGTTTTCTGCGGAAAACTGCTTCACGGCTGGGACAGCGACGAAGAGCTTCTGCATGCCGCGCAGGATGTGGGCGTTTCCCTGTCATCCCCTGTTATTCAGGTGGCGGCCGTATATTTTCACTGCAAATCCGCCGCCCTGCCGTCTTCGGAACAGGTGCGGAAGGTGCTGTCGCTCTTTTCTCCCGCCGACCAGCCGCCCCTGGTATACGGCAGCGAATCGGATTCGCACCGCGTAACCTTTATCATCCTTTCCTCCGCGGAAGAAACTGCCGACACATATTTTGTGCCGCTGCGGAACGCGCTGCAAAGCGCTTTCAGCATGGATACGGCGCTTGGCGTCAGCACCGTCCGGCGGGATTATCACGATATTCCCCAGGCTTACAGGGAAGCCTGCATCGCCCTGGACATGCGGATGGTCCGCGGCAGCAACAGCATTTCCATGTACGATGAAGCGGATTTTACGGACGATATTTTGCAGTATTATCCCACGCGGGAACTGGAACGGCTTCAGCATCAAATCCTTCAGCTGAAAAGCGACGAAGCAGCCCAGGCGATTGACGATATTATCCGTTTGATGCGGGAGGAACACATGAGCGTTACCGCCGTTCGCATCGTGTGCTATGACATCATCAATACCATCGTGCGCTCTTTCTCCGCCCTCTCGTCGGATAAGGGCCTGCAGATTTCCAGCATCGCCACGGAGGAACTGATTTCCTTTACCTCCATGGAAGAATTGACGGATATGCTCAAGCGTCTGACCGCCGACACCTGCGCCTCCATCCGCAAATTGCAGGAAAAAACGCAGGATCAGCGCATTCTTTCCATCGTGCAGTACATCCAGAGCAACTACGCTTCTCCCGCTTTCTCCATTGATTTATTGGCGGATCATTTCGGCCTTTCCGTTTCCAACCTGTCCCATTATTTCAAATCCAATCTTGGGAAAACCCTGTCGGATTACGTGCTTGATCTGCGTTTTACGGAAAGCTGCCGCCTGCTGCGCGAAACGGACAAAACTGTTCGGGAAATCTGCGCCGACGTGGGCATGCTGAACGATTCCAGCTTTATCCGCCGGTTTAAGCAGCTCTACGGCGTTACCCCGGGTGCGTACCGGGACAGCTGCCGCGTGAAGGAGAGCGTATCCCGGAAAAACGACGGCGCATAGTGTGCCATATGGCATTCGGATAAAAACAAAAGGGCCGGAACATGACGTTCCGGCCCCATCAGTTTTTGGTTCTGCCGCGGCTTTCGGGGATTATTCGCCCAGGAAGGCTTTGAGCTGCGCGTTGGCTTCGTCCACGATCTTCTGCATGCCGGCGGCTTCCAGCTTGCCGAGCAGCTCGGGCAGGG
>CACWWM010000257.1 GCA_902764565.1 uncultured Eubacteriales bacterium | reverse complement strand
TGGATGGGCTGAAGCGGGAAATATGGGAGGAAAGCGGCATCCTGGCGGAACCCCTCGCCCTGGCAGGCGTAAGCCAGAACCTGGCGCAGAAAAAGGGCTATGGGCCGCTGGAAGGCATGCTGCTGCCGCCGGTGGTGATTTTCGATTTTATCTGTGTTTATGCCGGCGGCACGGAAACGCTTTCAGAAGAAAGCCAGGAGATCGGCTGGTTTTTCCCGGAGGAAGCCGTGAAGCTGGTACGGCATCCCGGGCATGCGGAAAGGCTGCGGAATATGCTCCGTTTTTCCGGAACGATCAAGCTGTCCGCCTGTGAGAAAACAGCAGAAGCGTTCAGCAATTACCGGGAAATCGATTTGAAGCAAGCCCCCTATTCCCCAAGCACTCAAAAATGAGAAAAACGAAAACGGCATAAAGAAGCTATCATTCTTTTCTCATCATTTTCTAATGGTTTTCCTCCTTTTCCTCTCATTTTCTTTGGTTATGATATAACCGTTCCAAGGGAACAGAACACAAACCCAAACGACAGGCGAAACGCCGAGGAGGAAATACAATGGATCATTTTGAAATGGTGGAAAAGCTGCGGGCCAAGGCCAACGTGAGCTACGAAGAAGCGAAGGCCGCTTTGGAAGCCAGCGACTGGGACATGCTGGACGCCCTGGTGCTGCTGGAAAGCGAAGGCAAGGTAAAGGACGCCCCCGAAAATAAGGAATACACCACCCAGGAAAAGAAGGAATATTCCTGGAACACCGGCAGCGGCGAAGTGAAGGTGACCTTCTCCAGCGCTTTGAGCAAGCTGTGGGACTGGGTCAAAAAGCTGTTCCAGAAGGGCAACGCCAACCAGTTTGTGATCACCCGCAAAGGCGACGAGCTGATCGCCATGCCCATTACGGTGCTGGCCCTGCTGCTGATCTGCTTCTGGCCCTTCTCCCTGGTGATCCTGTTCGTGGGCCTGTTCTTAGGCGCACGGTACAGCTTCCGGGGCCCGGACATCAACACCAACGTGAACGATTTTATGAACAAGGCCCAGGATAAAGCGGCCTCCGCCGTGGAAATCCACGTGGAAAAGAACGAAAACAAGGCCGCTGAAACCGAAATTCCCGCCGACGAAGGCGAAAGCAAGGCAGAATAACCCATCACAGCGAGCGCAGGGAGGGGCCAAACGCGGCCTCTCCCCCGTTCCGGTTAAAGGAAGGCAGCGTATGACGAAAATATTGCTGGTAGAGGACGAAGAAAAGCTGGCCCGGTTCGTGGAGCTGGAGCTCAAGCACGAAGGGTACGCCGTGGACAAGGCTTTCGACGGCCGCGAGGGCCTGGAGATGGCTGAGGGCGGCGGGTACGACCTGCTGCTGCTGGACATTATGCTGCCGGGGCTCAACGGCCTGGAAGTGCTGCGCCGCCTGCGGAAAGCGGGCAGCGAAATGCCCGTGATCATGCTCACCGCCCGGGACGCGGTGATGGACAAGGTGACGGGCCTGGACATGGGGGCCGACGATTATGTGACCAAGCCCTTTTCCATCGAAGAGCTTTTAGCCCGCATCCGCGCCGCCCTGCGCAAGCAAAGCGCCCAGAAGCAGGATTCCGGCCTGCTTTCCTGCGGCGGATTGACGGTAGACGTTTCCCGCCACCGGGTCACCCGGGAAGGCAAGGACATCGAGCTGACGGGCCGGGAATTTTCCCTGCTGCAATATTTTATGGAAAACAAAACCATCGTGCTCACCCGGGATCAGCTTTTGGAAAAGGTGTGGGGTTACGAGTATTTGGGCGAAACCAACGTGGTGGACGTGTACGTGCGCTACCTGCGCGGCAAGATCGACGACGGGTTTGACCAGAAGCTTTTGCAGACCGTGCGGGGCGTGGGCTATGTGCTGAGGGACGACGCATGAAGGATGAAAGAAAGGTCAATTCCATCGCCCGGCGCATCAACCGCTATTGGCTGCGCCGTACCCTGCTTTTGATGGGGCTTATCGACGGGGTGCTGGGGGCCATGATCGCCGGAGGCTGGATCACCGTAGCCGCTTCCTCCTTCTGGCCCGCCCTGGCGGGGGTGGAAGTGCTGCTGATTTTGCTGCAAGGGCGGGTGGGCAAGGATAAATCCCAGCGGCTCATGGAGCCTTTGGAGCGCATCGCCCAGACGGCGGAGGAATTAAGCCGCGCCCGGTTCGACCCCGAAAAGCTGCACCATCTGGAGGACGCCATCGGCACCGTGTCCCCCCTCTCCCCCGACGCCCATGTGTACACCGGCGACAAGGAAATGCAGGGCCTGGAAACGGCCATCAACAACATGCTGGCCCGCACCCAGGAAACCTACCGGGAGCAGAGCCGCTTCGTGTCCGACGCCTCCCACGAGCTGCGCACCCCCATCGCCGTCATTCAGGGCTACGCCGATATGCTGCACCGCTGGGGCAAGGACGATGAAACCGTGCTGGAGGAGGGCATTTCCGCCATCCAATCCGAATCCACCCACATGAAAAAGCTCATCGAGCAGCTTTTGTTCCTGGCCCGGGGCGATAACGGCAGAACGCAGCTCACCCTGGAGCCGGTGGATATTTCCCAAATGCTGGCCGAGGTGTACGAGGAATCCAAAATGATCCATCCGGACCGCCAGTGGCGGCTGGACGCGGATACTTCCATTTTCGTCACCGGGGACGCGGACATGCTCAAGCAGACCGCCCGCATCTTGGTGGACAACGCGGTGAAATACACCCAGGCGGGGGACAAAATTTCCCTCCGCGCCCGCATGAAGGAGGGCGCGCCCTGCTTCGAGGTGCAGGACAACGGCATCGGCATCAAGCAGGAGGATCTGGCCCACATTTTCGACCGCTTCTTCCGCTCCGACCCCGCCCGCGCCCGGGCCACCGGCGGCACGGGCCTGGGCCTTTCCATCGCCAAATGGATCGTGGAGCGCCACGGCGGTTATTTCGACGTATTTTCCCGGGAGGAATTCGGCACCCGCATCGGCGTGGTGCTGCCCCAGAAGGAAACGAACGACGCCTGACCGACTGAAAAGAAAACGAGGGATTCCATGCTGAACCTGCATCCGGGAAAACGGCTGCTCATCACCATCGACGGCCCCTGCGCCTCGGGAAAAACCACCCTGGCCCAAAAGCTTTCGGAGGCGCTTCACGCCCCCGTGATCCACACGGACGATTTTGTGATTCCCCACGCGCAAAAAACGCCGGAGCGCCTTGCCGTCCCCGGCGGCAACTGCGACGCGGAACGGCTCGTTCGGGAAATCGCGGCCCCCTTCAAGGCGGGAAACGCCGTTGTTTCGTACCGCCGCTATGATTTTCGGGAGGACTGCCTGCTGCCGGAGGAAACGCTGCCGACGGACGCGCATATTCTGATTTTGGAGGGCAGCTACTGCAATCTTCCGGCCCTGCGGGCCTACGCCGATCTGCGCCTGTTCGTGGTCACGCCGGAGGAAATCCGAAACGAGCGTCTGCAGAAAAGAGAAAGCCCGGAATCCCTGCTGAGATTCCGGGAAAAATGGATTCCGCTGGAAAACGCCTATTTTCAGGCGTATGGCCTGCCGGACGAAGGCTGCGTTCCGGTTCCTTCCTCCGAATTACTGTAAGCCTTTGCGGATATCGTCCAGGGAAAGGCCGTTCTGCTCGGCCAAGGCCGCCACGTCGTCATATTCCGCTTTCCGGCGCTGTACGCCAAAGCCGCAGGCGGTTTTGACGCGCACGGGGCCGTAGGCGGTTTCCACCGTTTCAACTGTACGCTCCAAAATATACCGGTCCATATCCTGGCGGCGGATGCCCAGGGTGGTGGTATGCTTCATGATGATACCGGCCAGCCGGTCGGCGTCCTGGGGCAGACAGATCACGCTGAGCAGCACCCCCGGCCGGGATTTTTTCATGCCGATGGGCTGGGTGTAAACGTCCCGCGCCCCCGCCCGGAAAAGCTGCTCCATGCTCCATGGCAAAGCCGACGGCCTCGCCGGTCATATCGTCCAGGTTGCATTCCAGCTTGGTGATCGCTTCCCGGGCCCCTTCGCTTTCGCCCAGGAAGGCTCGCACGCAGTTGGCCCGCTCGAAATCCTTTTTGCCCATGCCGTAGCCGATGGCCGCGGTGGCCATGACGGGCCGGTTGCCGAAGGATGAAACAAAATGCTTGAGCAGAGCCGCCCCGGTGGGGGTGCAAAGCTCGCCCTGCACCTGCCCGCCATAGGTGGGAATACCGGTCAGAATCAGGGCCGTAGCCGGAGCGGGCACGGGCAGGATGCCGTGCATGCAGCGTACATGGCCGCTGCCCACGTGCACGGGTGAAGCCGCGATCTTTTCCGCACCGATTGCTTCCATCAGCAGGCACACGCCCACCACGTCGGCCACGGCGTCCAGGGTGCCCACCTCGTGGAAATGGATTTCGCTCACGGGATGGCCGTGTACCCTGCTTTCGGCCTCCGCAATCAGGGCGTACACCGCTTTTGCGTCGGCTTTTACTTTTTCGGAAACGTCCAGGCCGTCGATGATCCCCTCTATATCCGCCACAGTGGCGTGGTGATGGCGGCTGTGGTCATGATCGTGGTCATGCTCGTGATGGTGTTCATGGTCATGGCCGTGATGATGCGCATGAACGTCCTGGGATTCTTCCTCTTCGCCGTTCACGGTCACCTTCATATGGGTGCCCGTAATGCCGCACTTGACGGCCTGCTCCGTTTCCACATGCACGCCGGGCAGGCCCAGGCCGTTCATTTTTTCAATGAAAGCCTGTTTGTCGGGAATCAGTTCCAGCAGCGCCGCCATCAGCATATCGCCCGCCGCGCCCATGGCGCATTCCAAATAGAGGGTTTTCATGGCGTTCCTCCTATTACCTCACATAGTTCCCGATGAAATTGAACACGGTATCAAAATACAGCGTCGGATTCATGATATAGGAATTCCCATGCCCCGCGCCCTCCACCACGAGCAGCTGTTTTTCCGTGGGGCAGGCTTCATACAGCGGATACACCATTTCGGTATGCACGAAATTGTCCTTTTCTCCGTGGATGAACAGCATGGGCACCTTGGCTTTCTTCACCTGTTCCAGGGCGGACGCTTCCGCAAAACTGTACCCGGCCCGCAGGGAGGAAATGACGCTGGCCGTGTGCAGCACCGGGAAGGCGGGCAGATGAAACAGCACGTCCATCTCATCCTCGAAAATATCCCACACGCTGGTATAGCCGCAGTCCTCCACAATGGCTTTCACCTGGGCGGGCAGATCTTCGCCTGAGGTCATGATAACGGTGGCCCCGCCCATGGAAATGCCGTGCAGCACGATCCGGGCCTCGGGGTCCCGGTCAACGATCCAGCCGATCCATTGCAGCATGTCCTTGCGGTCCGGCCAGCCCATGCCCACATAATCGCCCTCGGATTCGCCGCAGCCCCGCAGGTCGGGCAGCAGCACGTTATAGCCCCGCAGGCCGTAGAAGGAAGCCACGGTAAACATGTGGCTGTGATTGCCACGGTAGCCGTGCACGGCGATGACCCACTGGTGAGAGGGTTCCGGGTTCAGGGCGTATTCCCCGCTGAGGTTCAGCCCATCGGCGGATTTTACCGTCACTTTTTCCCGCTGGATCGTTTCGCCCCAGTCCTGGGCTTGCTGCGATACTTGCTTCCAGTTTTCGGAAATGGTTCGATTATCCTCTTCCGATACCACGGAAGGCGGGGCCACCTTGGTGGTGCCGGTGGTGCGCCCGATGGCGAAACTCACCATATAATTCCCGGCGAACAGGAGGCCCGCAAGGAGCAGGACCACCAGACATACGCAGATGCATACAATGATTTTTTTCTTTTTGGACATTTTTTCCTCAATCAAACGGTACAATCGATCAGGTGCAAGGGTGGATTCAGGCTTTTTGAGCCAGGTATTCGTTCAGCTTCTGTACAAGCTCCTCGGCGTCGGTGCCGTGGGCGGCGCAGCCGTCCTGCAGGCTTTCCATCTGGCTGTAGGGGCAGCCCATGCAGTGCATGCCGTAAGCCATCATGATGGGGGCGGTGGTGCGGTCGATATCCAATACTTCCTTGATGGTCATTTCCTTGGTAATCATTTTGTTTTCTCCTTGCTTAATGCGCTTTCCCAAATGCCTTCGCCGCTTCCGTGCGGCCCTGGATATGCAGCATATGGGCGTAAAAATATTCATCGGCGACGGCGATTCCTTTTTCCCGCAGCAGCTTTTTCAGCGCAAGCACCGTCCGCCGGGACCAGTTGGAGGTGGTAAACAGAACCACCCTTCCCACCAGCCCGGGGTCCAGCTTTTCGGCGTAGGCCCTCAGCTCCGGGGCCATGATATTGGCGTATGGCGCGCCGCCCAGGAAAAGCACGTCCACGGGGGCGGTCAGCGCCGGTTCATCCGTAATGGATACGGCCTCCACGCCCGCGCCCGCCGCAATGGCCTCGGCAATGGTTTTCGTATTGCCCAGCCTGGAATAATAGCGAACTGCTTTCTTCATTTGCTTTTCCCTCCGTGCGGCGGTTTTCAGGCCGGCGCCTTCGCCGTGTGCCAGGCTTTCATGAGCGAAAAGGTTTCGTCGCTGATGACGTGCTCAATTTTGCAGGCCTCGTCCTCCGCCTGCCCGTCCTTCACGCCGATAGCGAGAAGCACATTCTTGAAGAATCGGTGCCGCTCGTAGATTTTTTCCGCGATTTCCCGCCCGGCCTCCGTCAGATGCAGCAGCTTGCCGCCGTCTATGGCAAGATAGCCCTTCTTCTCCAAAGCGTGCACCGCCACGCTGACGCTGGGCTTGCTCACGTGCAGCTGCCGGGCCAAATCAACGGAGCGCGCTTCTCCGCAGCGGTTTTGGAGAATGAGAATCGCTTCCAGATAATCCTCGCCGGAGGATTGGATGCTTCCAACGTTGATCTGCATAGCCTTATTCCACGATCAGGGTGGCGACGTAGAAGGTTCCCTCGGGCAGGGTCAGGCCAGGGTCTTCCAGAACCAGGCGCGTTTTTCCTTCCATGCCGTAGTCAAAATGATACAGCGCAATGCCCACATCCACCTTTTGCAGATCCCAGCCGGTGGCGTCCACATAGCCTTTGCTCCGCTTTTCATAGAAGTGGGCCCGGTTCCCGTCGATCACCACGC